>JAJTBP010000107.1 GCA_021286825.1 Marinilabiliales bacterium
CTGGTTGGGTGCCATCGGGTTCATCGATGACTACATCAAGGTTTTCCTGAAGGACAAACAGGGACTGGCCGGTCGATTCAAAATCATGGGTCAGGTCCTGCTGGGACTGATCGTAGCTGGAACCCTCTATTTCAATGGGGACGTGATCGTCAGGGATCAGGTGTACTTGCCCAACGGTCGTGTCAAGACCGAAACGGTGGTCAATCCCCAGACAGGGAAGAAGGAGGTCAAACAGGTAACCATCGACAGGAAATCGACAGAGACCACCATCCCGTTCATCAAAGACCATCAGTTTGACTACAAATGGCTGATCGGTTTTACAGGGAAATGGGCCGATAAGCTGGTCTGGTTTCTCTATGCCCTGGTGATCATCATCATCATCACGGCTGTTTCAAACGGTGCGAACCTCACGGATGGACTGGATGGACTGGCGACCGGGGTCTCGGCGATCAGCGGGACGACGCTGGGTGTCTTTGCCTACCTCAGTGGTAACTTCATCTATGCAGGTTACCTCAACATCATGTACATCCCCTCCACCGGTGAGCTGACGGTCTTCATCTCAGCCTTTATCGGAGCCTGCATCGGCTTTCTGTGGTACAATTCCTATCCGGCGCAGGTTTTCATGGGCGATACCGGCAGTCTTTCGCTTGGAGGCATTCTCGCGGTATTCGCCATCATCATCCGGAAGGAGATCCTGATCCCCATGCTGTGCGGCATCTTCCTGATTGAAAATCTCTCGGTGATGATCCAGGTGGGCTACTTCAAATACACCAAAAAGAAATACGGGGAGGGACGAAGGATCTTCCTGATGGCTCCGTTGCACCACCATTTCCAGAAGAAAGGCTTTCCGGAAGCAAAAATTGTGACCCGATTCTGGATCGTGGCCATCATATTGGCAGTGCTAACGGTTGCCACCCTTAAAATCCGATGATGATGGAAAACAAGAATCTGGTGATACTGGGTGGGGGTGAGAGCGGCGTTGGTGCGGCCATTCTCGGGAAAGCCAAGGGATTCGAGACTTTTGTCTCTGACTTTGGAAAGATTCCGGAGAAATACCGCGAGGAGCTGGTCAAGCGAGGTCTCGCCTTTGAGGAGCAGGGCCATTCGATGGATCGGATCCTGGCTGCCGGATTGGTGGTCAAGAGTCCGGGAATTCCGGATAAGGCACCGGTCATCAAGGCGCTGCATGAAGCGGGCATTCCCGTCATTTCAGAGATTGAGTTTGCCGGCAGGTATACCCAGGCTTTTACTGTCTGCATCACCGGAAGCAACGGCA
Source organism: Marinilabiliales bacterium (assembly GCA_021286825.1). Classification (GTDB taxonomy): domain Bacteria; phylum Bacteroidota; class Bacteroidia; order Bacteroidales; family Prolixibacteraceae; genus CAINVV01. The sequence goes on from JAJTBP010000107.1 coordinate 1,277, forward strand.
AGACCACCACAACCCTGCTCACCTATCACTTGCTGAAACATGCCGGACTGAATGTGGGATTGGCTGGAAATGTGGGCAAAAGCTTTGCCTGGCAGGTGGCAGAAGAGTGTTTCGACTATTATGTCCTCGAGATCTCCAGTTTTCAGTTGGATGGCATGTTTGACTTCAGGGCCGATCTTGCCATCCTCACCAACATCACACCCGATCATCTGGACCGCTATGATTACAAGATGCAGAATTATGTCGATTCGAAATTCCGCATCGTGCAGAATCAGCGGCCTGAAGACTTTTTCATCTACTGTGATGATGATCCGGTCATCGCTGCGGAGCTTGCCAAAAGGGAAATACCTTCCCGGAAGCTTCCCTTTTCCACGGAACATCCACTCAGCGAGGGTGGCTGGGTAGAAAATAATCTCATGAAACTTAACGTACTACAAAATACTTTCGATATGACACTTTACGAATTGGCCTTGCAGGGAAGACACAATTTAAACAATTCAATGGCTGCCGGTATTTCCGGTATGGTACTCAAATTGCGCAAGGAGGAAATCCGACAATGTCTCAGCGATTTTCAGGGTGTCGAACACCGGCTGGAGCGGTTCATGCGGGTCCATGACATTGAATTCATCAATGACTCCAAGGCGACCAACGTGAACTCGGTCTGGTATGCACTCGAAAGCATGAATGCCAAAGTGGTCTGGATCGTTGGCGGTACAGACAAGGGAAATGATTATTCGCAGCTTTTTGACCTTGTCCGTCAGAAGGTGAAGGCCATCGTCTGCCTGGGAGTCGACAACAGTCGGATCATAGAGGCGTTTGGCGACAAGGGATTGGAGATTGTCGAGACCCGCAGCATGACGGAGGCGGTCAGAAGTGCCTATTTCCTCGCATCGAAAGGGGATACGGTGCTCTTGTCTCCGGCCTGTGCCAGTTTTGATCTCTTCAAGAACTACGAGGACAGGGGTCGTCAGTTCAAGGAGGCGGTGAGAAACCTCTGATGCCGGAAGCGGCAAAATGGGCCCTGCGATCCGCGGATGCGGAATAAAAAGAAGTTGAACAAACTTAAGACCGATTGCTGAAATGAATTTCATGGATTATGTGAGAAGAGTGAGGGGGGATCGTACCATCTGGTATGTGATCCTTGGCTTGTCGTTGGTTTCCATGTTGATCATCTTCAGTTCAACAGGGGCGCTGGCTTTTCGCAAGATGGGCGGAAACACCTATTACTATGTGATGCGTCAACTCATCATGCAGTTGGGTGGCATTTTGCTTATCCTGCTGATAATCAAAAAATACGAAAGCAAATTTTTCAACAAATGGGCCAATCTTGCCCTGGTGATTTCCATCGTCTGCATTCTGGCAGGGATCGCCATCGGACGGGGGTCGGGGCGTACCATTCCCCTGGGCCCGTTTAGCTTTCAGCCGGCTGAGCTGGCCAAAGTGACCCTGATTGCCTGGGTGGCGCGGATGTTGGGTAACATGGGGGATACGATGGATTCGAAGACGGTTACCTTTGGCAAGATTGCAGCCGGGATTGCACTTCTGGCGTTGTTGCTGACAAAGGTTAATTTCTCGTCGGCGTTGCTGATCGTGGCCACCGCCTATGTGATGATGTTTGTGGCCCAGGTGCCGTACCGTTTTTTGATCGGTTCCATGTTGTTTGTCCTGGCGATCCTGGTTGCCATGTATTTTCTCAGGGGAACGCTGCCGGACATTCTCTACAAGGCAACCCGACTGGAGACGGTATTCAATCGGATCGACCGGTTTGCGGATCATTCGGCCAAGAAGAAGAACCTGGGGCTGGAACAGGATGAATTTGCGAAGATTGCCATCCACAATGGGGGCATCCTGGGCGTAGGAGTCGGAAAGGGCGACATCAGCAACCGGATGAGTGCAGCCTACAACGATTTTGTCTTCGCAATGATTGTGGAGGAATATGGATTGTTGGGCGGCATTTTGGTCATGATCCTATACCTCATCCTGCTGACCCGCAGTCTCTTTGTGATCAAGGCATGCAAGCGTTCCTACCCACTCTTTCTGGCAACGGGAGCCATCACCATGCTGATGTTGCAGGCGCTGGTCAACATGGGAGTCTCTTCGGGCATCATTCCGGTAACGGGTCAACCGTTGCCCTGGATCAGCTGGGGAGGCACCTCCCAATTCTTTACGGCCATCATCTTCGGGTTCATCCTGACGGTGAGTGCCGAGAATAAGGCGGCCCTTATGGCTCAGGATCAGGCGGAAGAGGTGCAGACCCATGAACAGGAAGAGGACAACGAAGATTTTGTACTAACAACAGAATAACAACCCATATGGCAGGATATCGATTCATCATCAGCGGAGGCGGAACGGGAGGGCACATCTTCCCGGCCTTATCGATTGGAGAGGCACTCCGGAAGCGTTTTCCGGATGCAGAGATCCTGTTTGTGGGTGCCAGGGGAAAAATGGAGATGGAAAAGGTCCCTGCAGCCGGGTTTCCCATCGTGGGACTACCCGTTGCCGGATTCTACCGGGGAGAAATCCTTCGAAACCTGCTCTTTTTGCCCAAACTGCTCTCCTCCTTGTGGAAAGCCCGGTCGGTGGTACGGCGTTTCAAACCGGATCTGGTCATCGGCGTGGGCGGATATGCGAGCGGACCGGTCCTGAAGATGGCTGCTTCGATGGGCATCCCCACCTTGCTGCAGGAGCAGAATTCCTATGCTGGCGTCACCAACAAGCTGTTGGGCCGAAAAGCAGAAAAGATATGTGTGGCCTATCCCCGGATGGAGCGGTTTTTCCCGGCAGAGAAGATTGTCTTCACCGGCAATCCCGTCCGGGAAGGTCTGGAAAAGATCGGGCAGGGTTCACCGGAAGCTTTCCGTTACTTTGGAATGCCGGAGGGTAAGCCTGTGGTCCTGATCATCGGAGGGAGTCTGGGAGCCCGGGCACTCAACGACGTGGTGAAGGCAAAATTGGATCTCATTCGGGAATCGGAGGTGGAGTTCCTCTGGCAGACAGGGAAACTCTACTATCAGGAGATCAGCCAGGTGCTGGAAGCCCATCCGGTAGCCAACCTGCATGCGCGGGAGTTCATCCAGCGGATGGATCTGGCCTACGGGGTGGCAGACCTGATCATCTCAAGGGCCGGAGCCGGAACCATCAGCGAATTGTGCATGGTGGGAAAACCTGCCATCCTGGTTCCGTCGCCCAACGTGGCAGAAGATCACCAGACGGCCAATGCCAGGTCGCTCTCGGATGCTGGGGCTGCCTTGTTGATCACGGATCAGGAGTTGCAAGAACGGCTTGTGGAAGAGGCCTTGCAACTGGTAAAGGATCAGGATCGGCTGGGGGAACTGGCCCGGAACATACGGAAGCTGGCGACCCCGGATGCCACGCGTGACATTGTCGGGGTGATCGTTTCCATCCTGGAAAATCGAACAAGGCGATGAGATGCAAACAAAGGGCAGGAGGCCCGAAAAACAAAAGATTATGGTCGATACGAACAAAATAGGATGGGTTTACCTGCTGGGGATCGGCGGCATCGGCATGAGTGCTCTGGCCCGCTATTTTCATTTTGCAGGGAAAAAGGTGTGGGGATATGACAAGACCCCTTCACCACTCACCGAAGAGTTGATAGCCGAAGGCATTCCGGTCCATTATGAGGCCGATGTAACCCTGTTGCCGCAACCCGGTCAGCAGGAAGAGACGCTGGTCATCATCACCCCTGCCGTACCCGCGGAGTTTGAAGAGCTGGTCTGGTTGAAGGATCATCATTTCAACCTGATGAAACGATCCGAGGTATTGGGGGCCTTGAGCCGCGACAAGCGGTGTCTCGCCATTGCCGGTACCCATGGGAAGACCTCGGTCACCACCATGACCGCCTTCCTGTTGAACGCGTCGCATGTCGCTTGCATCGCCTTCATGGGGGGATTGTCACGAAATTACGGGACCAACTTGCTGCTGCCTTCGAACGACAGCAACATCCTGGTTGCGGAGGCCGATGAGTTCGATCGCTCCTTTTTGAGGCTTTTCCCGGAGATGGCGGTCATCACCTGGATGGACCCCGACCATCTGGACATCTATGAAAATGAGGGAAACCTGGTGGAAGCCTTCGCAACTTTTACCCATCAGATTGCTTCGGGGGGGGTATTGTTGTTCAGAAAAGGGGTGGACATCCAGCGAGCATGGAACCCCTCCATCCGCTATTTCAGTTATTCGGCTACCTCGGAAGCCGATTACCAGTCGGTCAACATCCGGGTGGCCGACGGAGCCTATCATTTTGACCTGAGGCATCCGGGAGGTGTCATTCACGACATCCGGCTGCAATATCCCGGATTGATGAATGTGGAAAACATGACGGCGGCCCTTGCCCTGGCCTTGCTAAACGGGGTGACAGAGGAGGAGTTGCTCAGGGCCGTGCCTGAATTCAAAGGGGTCGAACGCCGTTTCGACATCCGTTACAAGGGGGCACGAACCATTTACATCGATGATTACGGGCATCATCCCAGGGAGTTGGAGGCAACGATCCGGTCGGTTCGCCATCTCTATCCCGGGAAAAAGATAACGGGGATATTTCAACCCCATCTTTTCACCCGGACACGTGACTTCGCGGATGGTTTTGCTGCCAGCCTCGACCTGTTGGATGAGGCACTGGTGATGGAGATCTATCCGGCGAGGGAACGTCCGATTCCGGGGGTGGACGCCGGGCTAATTCTTGGTAAGATGCAGCTCGGATCGAAGAAACGGTGCAATGCCCAGGACTTCCCCGCCATACTGGATGGCTACCAGCCGGAGATCCTGCTGACGTTGGGCGCAGGTGACATCGACCGGTTGGTGAATCCGTTGGTGGATTATTTGAAAAAGAGAGAGAATGATTAAAAGGATCGGTAAGATATTGGTTTGGCTGGTCGTGACCGCTTTTGTTGCGCTGTCGCTGGGTTTCACCACGAGGGAACGCAACAAATTCATCTGCATGGATGTACGTGTCGAGATTCGCGATTCAGCCAGGAACCAGTTTCTGCGCAGCAGCGAGATACGCAAATGGGTCTTGAACCGCTATCCGCAGTTGATGAAGAGGAACCTGGATGCGGTCAACCTACGGTCGATCGAGGAGGGTCTGAGAAACCTGAAAGCCGTCGAGACGGTTGAGGTTTTCCCATCCATCGTCGGGCGGAGCAAGCCGGGTGAGGGTTCGGTAGTGGTCCGCATCACCCAGCGGGATCCCGTCTTCCGTGTCGATCTGCCTGGAAGGGACTATTTCATGGACCGGTTCGGGAAGACAATCGATTGGACACCCGGCTATTCGCCGCGGGTCCTCATTGCTTCGGGAATCATCTCCTATGAATTTGCGAGGAAACATCTGCTGCCGGTCATCCATTACATTCAGCAGGATGATTTCTTGTCGGCACAAATCGACCAGATACACGTAAACGGCAACGGTAGCCTGACGATGGTTCCAAGGATTGGGGAACAGATCATCAATTTCGGTACACCGGAGAACTATCAGATCAAATTCAGGAATCTGAAGGCACTTTACAAAGATGGATTTAAGAATGGGGGATGGACGATCTACAAATCCATCAACCTTATGTATATCAACCAGGTAGTCTGTATTAAAAAATAACCAGAGATGAACCAGTTAAGAGATTTGGCAGTGGCAATAGACATCGGTACGCTTCGTACCCGTGCGATCCTCGGTCGTTTGAATTCCGACCAGAAGCTGGATGTTTTGGCTTTTGGGGACGTTCCGTCGCAAGGCATTCGGAACGGTGTGGTTGTCAACATCGATGAGGCGGCGGACTCCATTCGTCGGGCAGTGGATGTTCTGGAAAGGACCACTAACCTCAGAGTCAAGAAGTTGTACGCGGGAATCTCGGGACAAAAGATTGGCAACAGGTCGTACTCCTGCTACCGCATGACCGAAAGGAATGAGGTGACCCAGGAACTGGTGCGTGAATTGGCTGAAGAGGCCAGGAAACATGCCGTCCATCCGGGAGAGAAGGTCTACCACCTGATTGCTTCTGAGTATGTCGTGGATGGAGAAAGGGGCATCAACAAGCCGGCTGGCATGGCTGGCAGGAAGTTGGAAGCCACCTTTCAGGTCATCCTGGCCGCCGAGAGCTACGAAAAGAACCTGGCCAAAGCCATTGAAAAGGCTGGCTTTCAGCTCGAGAAATCCTTTGTGAACCCCTATGTCCAGGGAACGGCCTGCCTCTCTCCCGACGAGAAGGAGGCTGGAGTGGTGTTGCTGGATATGGGAGCCGGATCTACCGGGCTCTCACTCTATTATGAAAACAAGTTACGGATGGCCGTGGAACTGCCTTTCGGCGGGAACGTCATCTCCAACGATATCCGGGAAGGATGCAACATCATCCCCAGACATGCGGAGACTTTGAAGATCTCCTGTGGTTTTGCCATGATGGACCTGGCACCCGAGAACAAGGTGGCACAGATTCCGGAAGTGGAAGGATGGCCCGGCAAGGAGATCTCCTTCAAGAGCTTATCGGGCATCATCCAGGCACGGGTAGAGGAGATCATCGAGTGGGTCAACTTTGAGTTGGATCGCTCAGGTTACAAGGGGAAGCTGGGGGCAGGGATCGTCCTGACAGGCAATGGGTCCAACCTCAATGGAGTGGATCACTTCATCAGTTACCTGACCGGTCTGGATGTCCGTTTTGGGAAACCGCTGGTAGCCATGCGCGAGCAACTGTTCAATGATCAGCTTGTGAACCCGGGCACTGCCAACCTGATGGGCATCCTGCTGCAGGGACTGCGTCATTCCAAGCAAGGCAAAGCACCCGTCATCATGGTGGAGTCCAACCTCGTGGAGGAACCTCCCAAGCTGGAACCTCCCAGGAAAAAAAGCAAGAGCCTTCTGGATTTTGTCGGAAAGGTCCGGGGAGAATTTGACAGCCTTTTCAGTGAATCTGAAGAGAAGAATTAATGTAAATGCGTTACACCAAATAAGATGGAAGATCTGTTATCATTCGGTTTTCAATCATCTGCCCACTCCATCATCAAGGTGATCGGCGTGGGGGGTGGTGGCAGCAATGCTGTTAACCATATGTTCCGCAACGGGATAGTGGGTGTCGACTTTGTGGTGTGCAACACCGATGCACAGGCACTCAAGGACAGTCCGGTTGCCATCAAGGTTCAACTGGGGGCTGCACTCACCGAAGGCAGGGGAGCCGGCAATGTCCCGAAGAAAGGAGAATTGGCGGCCATCGAGAGTCTGGGCGAGATCCGTGACATTCTGGAGGCGGATACCAAGATGGTCTTTATCACCGCCGGAATGGGCGGGGGAACCGGAACGGGAGCGGCGCCAATCATTGCACAGCTGGCCCGGGAACTGGACATACTCACCATCGCCGTCGTGACCATCCCTTCCAGAAAAGAGGGAATGAGACGTTATGATCAGGCGATGGAGGGAATACAGAAACTGGACCGGTATGTCGATTGCATGCTGGTGATCAGCAATGAAAACCTCCACAAGGTCTACGGTGAGCTTCCCGCCAGGGAGGCCTTTGCCATGGCCGACAACATCGTCTGCACCGCCGTCAAGGGATGTGCCGAAATCATTACCCTGCATGGCAACATCAACATCGACTTTGCCGATGTCGACACCGTCATGCGCAACAGCGGAGTGTTCATCATGGGAACCGGATTGGCCGAGGGACCCGACAGGGCCTATCTGGCTGTCGAGGATGCCCTGCGGTCGCCCTTGCTCGACAGCAACAGCATCTACGGGACCGGCAACATCCTGCTCAACATCATTTCAGGGGAGGATGAAGTCAGGATGGGTGAGATTGGCCAAATCATCGATTACCTGCAGCAGGCTGCCGGAGATCATGCCAACATCATCTGGGGAAATGGAAACGACCCCTCGCTGGGCAACCAGATCAGCATTACCATCATCGCAACCGGATTTGTTCAGAACACCAATGCAGAAGGATTCAACCCGCCACAGGCAGAGCGTGTAGTGGTGGAAAAGGTGCAGCCCCTCGCAAAAGTGACACCCGAACCTCCAATGGAACGGATGGAAGCCGAAAAGGAGACACCTCCGACGAAAATCTCTTATTTGGACGAATTCCCCGATGAGGAGATGACTCCTCCCGTCGAAAAGACAACGACGCAGGCATCAACCCCTGTAACACCCCCACCTGCCTCCAAAGGCGCCAAAAAACAGGATCGGGTGAGCGGATGGCTCAACCGGCAACTGGAAGGTCTCTTCTCTGATGACGATGGAGAGATTCGGTAATTCCAACACCCCAACAACAAGCAAAAAACCAGGATATGAATGATCTCATCGACTTCGAACTGCCCTCGTCAAAAGGCAACATCATCAAGGTGATCGGTGTTGGCGGCGGTGGTAGCAATGCTGTCAACCACATGTACCGTCAGGGTATCAAGGATGTGGACTTCGCGATCTGCAACACGGATGTGCAACACCTGCTCAAAAGCCCTGTACCGGTAAAGGTGCAGCTGGGCTCGACCCTGACCGAGGGACGAGGAGCCGGTAACAAACCTGTCATCGGACGGGAGTCGGCCAATGAAAACATCGAAGAGGTGGAAGCACTCTTTTCAGGCAATACAAAGATGGTCTTCATCACGGCAGGAATGGGCGGAGGCACCGGTACAGGTGCAGCACCGGTCATCGCGGAAGTGGCCCGGACCAACAAAATACTAACCATTGGCATTGTGACCATCCCCTTCCGAAACGAGGGAAAGTTACGGATCAAACAGGCCATCGATGGTATCCTGCAAATGGAAAACCACGTAGATTCCCTGCTGATCATCAACAACGAGCGCATCCGGGAGATCTATGGTGATTTCGCCATCTCCAAGGCCTTTTCCAAAGCCGACGATGTGTTGGCTACCGCTGCACGCGGGATCGCCGATATCATCACCAGTACCGGATTCATCAATGTCGATTTTGAAGATGTCCGGACGGTCATGCAGAATTCAGGCGTCGCCATCATGGGCTCCGCCACCTGCAGCGGCCCCGACCGGGCTCTCAAGGCTGCTGAAGGGGCCTTGAATTCACCTTTGCTGAACAACAACGACATCCGCGGATCCAGAAACATCCTGGTCAACATCACCAGCGGTGAGCAAAAAGAGGTGACCATGGATGAGGTCAACCAGGTCAATGAGTTTGTTCAGGAAAAGGCTGGTAACAAAGCCGATCTCATTCACGGGATTGCATTGGATTCCTCGCTGGGAGAGGCACTCACGGTGACCATCGTAGCCACCGGCTTCAAGAGCAGTTCCATTCCCGAAATGCGGGCCGACCAGTCAGAGGAAAAGGTCAAGGTGCGTATTGGGGAAGAGATGGCCGAACAGATGCCCCACCTTGGAAAGGCCGACACCTTCTTCCAGGGCGAGACCAAAACAGTCATCGATCCCTGGGAGGAAGATCCGCAGGAAGAGATGATCAGCAGCTTGTATCCCAAACGGGTCATCGATCCGTTCGGAGGTGCCCCTGAAAGCGTCAAAAGGGTGATGCACGTCGATTTCTTTGAACAATCGGAAGAGTACATCAATGAATTGTCCAAGATTCCTGCCTACGAGCGGAAACGGATGAAGCAACAACGCAACAATCCGGCCAACGATGAGGGCAAATCCCTCTCCAGATTTTCCATCTCCGGCAACCCGGAAG
>JAJTBP010000108.1 GCA_021286825.1 Marinilabiliales bacterium
TCATAACGTTCGTTTTGAAAGCAACGAAGATACGCTTTTGAGACTGATTTTTATTCAGAAGGAAGCAAGGGGAATGGCATAAAAAATACTTATTTTGCAATAATTTCTTTTCAGAACTGACCCTCGCATGATAGAAAATTCATTTGAACTCGAAGGTATTGAACCTGCTGATTTTTATGGTATCAGAAATGCAAAGCTGGATCTGATCAAGAAATATTGTCCCAATCTTTCTCTGGTAGCGAGAGGTAATCTCCTTAAGGCAAAAGGTGAGGCGAATCAAGTCAAGGATTTTTCACTCAAGTTTCAACTCCTCATTGAGCATTTTTACCGCTTCAATACCTTATCGGATGAGACCATTCATCAGATTATGATGAATGATCCTGAAAATCAGGAATCAACTGTGATCAATAGTACAGATGTCCTTCTATTCGGGAATGGAGGAAAACCCATAAAGGCCAGAACAGCCAATCAGAAAAAACTTGTCGACAGCTGTGCCGACCATGATTTAATGTTCGCCATTGGTCCTGCAGGAACAGGGAAAACCTATACTGCCATTGCATTGGCTGTCAAGCTACTGAAAAACAGAGAGATAAAACGTATTATTCTCAGTAGGCCAGCTGTAGAAGCAGGTGAAAATCTTGGCTTTTTGCCTGGGGATTTGAAAGAAAAAATTGATCCTTACCTGCAACCACTTTATGATGCATTGCTTGACATGATACCGGCTAAGAAACTGGAAGAGTTTCTCAAGGACGGGATCATCCAAATCGCTCCCTTGGCATTTATGCGCGGTCGGACGCTAAGCAATGCATTCGTAATTCTGGATGAGGCACAGAACACAACAGTTCCGCAGTTAAAGATGTTCCTTACGAGGATGGGCCTCAATACAAAATATGTAGTAACAGGTGATGTGACACAGATCGATCTTCCCAAAAGACAACAATCCGGATTAATTGATGCGTTGAAAATTCTGAAGGGAATAGAGGGGATCGCCACCATTTATTTTGATCAATCGGATATTGTCCGTCATCGATTGGTGAAAGATATTGTCATCGCCTATGATCGATATGAACGCTTGCAGGAGGATGAATCTGGAAACAGACGATAACCCCTCTTGGGAAACTGAAACGGCAATCTATGATAGTCGTAATAAGAAAAGACATTCACTCTAAATAGACTTTACAAATGAATAATGCAATTGTTACCACGGATTTTGCCTTTCCAGGATTAAAAAGCGTTTACAAAGGCAAAGTGAGAGATGTATACAACATCCAGGATACTTATTTGGTGATGATCGTCTCTGACAGAATCTCTGCCTTTGATGTTGTGCTACCCAAGGGAATTCCTTACAAAGGACAGGTTTTGAATCAAATTGCTGCGAAATTTCTGGATGCCACTGCTGATATCGTTCCCAACTGGAAAATTGCCAGTCCTGATCCCATGGTTACGATAGGGCACATGTGTGAACCCTATAAGGTTGAGATGGTGATCAGAGGTTACCTGACAGGTCATGCCTGGCGGGAATATAAGTCCGGTAAAAGGATGTTATGCGGAGTTCCACTCCCGGACGGTATGAAAGAAAATCAAAAATTTCCTGAACCCATCATTACCCCGACAACGAAGGCTTCGGAAGGTCATGATGAAGATATTTCCAGGGAGGAAATCATCCGACAGGGACTTGTTTCAGCTGAAGAATATGCGCAACTTGAGCATTATACCAAAGCCATCTTTGCGCGTGGAACCGAAATGGCTGCAGATAAAGGATTGATCCTGGTCGATACAAAATATGAGTTTGGCAAGAAGGATGGTAAAATCTATCTGATTGATGAAATTCATACACCCGATTCAAGCAGGTATTTTTACGCAGAAGGGTATGAAGAGCGTTTGGAGAAAGATGAGCCACAGAAGCAACTTTCCAAGGAATTTGTCCGTCAGTGGCTGATCGAAAACGGATTTCAGGGGAAGGACGGGCAAACGGTGCCTGAAATGAGTGAAGAGTTTGTCAATCAGGTATCTGAAAGGTATATAGAGTTGTATGAACACATCACCGGAGATTCGTTTGTTCGGGCACAGGCTGCAGATGTGAAGAACCGGATTTTCGAACATGTCAATTCCTTTCTAAACAAGAATATTTAAAGTATTTCCATTGAAAACCATGAATTCTTTTAGGAACAGAACACTATTCGTTCTGGCCACTTTAACCTTTTTTGCAATCACAGTACAAAGTCAGGTAGTCGTATCGGATAAAACCCTGATTAAAACGGGTCAGCAAGTCCCCGATTTTTCATTTGAGCAAACGAAGGGAAAGATTGCCAAAATCAGTGATTTCAGAGGAAAAATCGTATTGATTAACTTTTTTGCTACCTGGTGCGGCCCATGTAAAATTGAATTGCCCAAGATTCAGGCAGAAATCTGGAACGTACATGGCTCACATCCTCGTTTCGCGATGTTGACTTTCGGCAGAGAACACAAATGGGAAGAGGTCGAAAAGTTCAAAAAGGACAATCAGTTTGTTTTTCCTTTTTATCCAGATCCCCAGCGGAAGATTTTTGATTTGTTTGCATCGCAGAATATCCCGAGAAGTTTCCTGCTCGATGAAAAAGGTACCGTTATTTTTGAATCGGAAGGCTTCAATGAAGATCATTTCAAAGAGCTGGTGACCATGATTTCTTTGCGTTTGAAAGAAAAGTAATGGAAATTGTCCGGGTAAAAAAAGAGCCGTCCTTGAATTGCTTTCAGGACGGCTCTTTTCGCTAACCAAAAACTATGAAAAAAAACTTACTCTTTGTAAAGGCAAAATTGCAAAATTGAGTAGTTAAGCCGATTCAAAGGAGTATAAAGTTTGTTAAATCACAGCTTTTATAAAATTAAGCCGAAACACAACTCCCACTTTGGTCCAAATGCCTGGCTGCCTTACATTGCCGTAGTCGAAATAGGTCTTGTTGAGCAAATTGTTTGCTTCCAAGTATAAATCAAACGATCTTATGGACCAATTTATTCTGCTGTCGATCAGCAGAATAGGTGAGTAACTCATTTCGCTTCCGTATTGGCTACCCTCCCACTGGGTGAAGGTGCCGTTTCTGTCTTGCCAGGTCAACATCCAACAAGCTGTCAAATTTTTGGTAAGCGGATGGGTCACCCGAAGATCCAACTTATGTTTTAAATAATCCAACAGATATTTAGAAAGGTAATCTCCGGACGATTTGCTCTGGGTCATAAAGCCATAAGATATTGCGATGGAGGTAATGATGAATTTCCTGTCTAAATATGCTTGGGGATGGAATTCTCCACCAACTTCAAAACCGGAAGTATTGAGATGGGTGATGTTGCGGGCATACCAAACTGTTTCATTTGCTGAACGGGTCCAGTCGATCAAATTGTTACCCCACCGTTTAAACAGTGAGAGGTGCAGATTCATTCCATGACGGAAATACTTCATTCCACTCTCGAAGGAAATGGCCTTCTCTGGTAGCAAGGAAGCATTGCCCACATTTGTTGCACTTTTGTACTACAGATCCGTAAAGGTGGGTATTCTCAGGGAGCTATTGACGGAAGTATACAGTTTCAGGGATTTGGTCATCATCAAGGCTGCATCAAGTCCTGGATATAGGCTCCACTTTCGACCCATGTAGGTGTTGTGGTTGGCCAAAAAACCTGCAGAAAGCATCAAGTTTCCAAGATTCGCTGTGTATTCACCTGTTAAGGAAAAATTGGTCCGATTGTCTCCAAGTGTAAAATATTTCCCGCTTTCTCCGGGAATATCCATAGGTTTATCCAGTGCTCTCCCCAGGACCGTGCTCCAGATGTTTTCATTCCGAAGGTCAAAGCCAACATCAAATTTCCCTATACTTGTTGATATCCAGCTGTTCAGTGAAGAACCGTAGGTATCTGTCAGGTGGTAATTGTGATCTTTGTACCAGGATGGTGTATTCGTTCCATCTCTGAAGAGTTCAAATCGGTCTTGATTTCTTCTCCAATAGAATGTCGAATTGAGGTGAAGGAAACCATCAGAAATCACCTTGAAAGAAGCAAAGCTGTTGTTGACTCTCTCGTACTGTGAAGGATAGACCGGAGTATAAAAATCATTGGCTCCATAACCCCGGTCGGATGCGCCACCCTGAAGCTCCACTCTCCCACCGTCAAATCGCCATTGACCGTGATAGAAGGCGCTGCGAATTTCGAAATCTGTGTTTTGTGATGCACCGTTTGATTTTTTGTAATCTACAGACAATCTGTTGGATACATTTCCAAAAGTAAAATTGGAATTGGCAGCAGCCTCCAGAAATTGGTTTTGGCCGCTTGAGATCCTTGCTTTTAGATTTTGTCCATTTTCAGGTTGGGTGAGAATGTTGATGGCACCACCAAACGCATTGGGTCCAAAGATTCTGGATGCAGCTCCTTCCAGAATTTCAATTCTGTCAATGGCATCCAATGAAATGGGAAGGTTTAGGTTGTGATGTCCCGTCTGAGGGTCGTTGAATGGGATTCCATTCAGTAGAATGAGTACCTGGTCGAATGAACTGCCGCGTATGGCAAGATCCGATTGAACTCCATTGTTTCCCCGTTGTCTAATATCAAGGCCCGAAACAAACTTCAGCAGATCCTGCAAATCATGAAGAGGAGCTTGGGAAATCTCTTCCTTGCGGATGATCTGAACGATGCGGGCGGTTTGAGAAAAGGCAACAGGAGCCCGTTGTGCACTAACAACTACTTCATCCATAGCAACTTCCTTAATTGGAGCAGCCACGGTATCGGTTGTCGCAGTCATTCTGGTGTGGTTGGCATTTGAAGGAAGAGCAAAAATCAGATAAGCAACGCTTAACGTACCGATTCTTACAATTCTATGCATGCTTGCAAAAGCAGAGTATCCTTTTCTCCCCCACTTCCTGAATGTCACAACAGGTCTTTGTCTGTGCAAAAACCTGGCATTTTTCATAGAAAATAATTGAATTAAAAGTTCCCAAAAATATTCTTTTTATGGACACAATTCAGCAATTTTGTCAGCATAGTGAAATTGACCATTCATATACAACCAATCATCAACATCATGAGTAGCAATCGTAGAGATTTTATCCGAAAAGGAACCATGGCTGGGGCCGGATTGACAGGACTAGCTCTTTCTGGAAACGAGTTATTTGCCCAGAAGAAAGAAAAGAACAAGAAAGCGATCCCAAGGGATGAAAGCATCGTGCGTGTTGGTTTCATTGGTGTTGGAGGACGGGGACAAGGACATGTTCATGATTCCATCACTGTGGGTGGTATTGAGATCGTTGCCATTTGCGATATCAATCCGGAAGCCATTGAAAGGGCCAAACAGATTGTTGCTAAGAACGGCCTCAAAGAACCTAAGTTTTATTCGGGGAATGAACATGCTTATGAGGAGATGCTGAAAAATGAAGAGTTGGATGCGGTTATCATAGCCACACCCTGGGAGTGGCATGTACCCATGGCCATTGCTTCAATGAAGGCTGGAGTACCTTATACTGGCGTTGAAGTGTCTGCTGCCAATACGCTTGAAGAGTGTTGGGATCTTGTCAATGTCCATGAACAGACAGGCAAACAGGTCATGATCATGGAAAATGTCTGTTACAGGCGTGATGTCATGGCTATACTAAACATGATCCGAACCAATGTATTTGGAGAACTACTCCATTGTCGTTGTGGTTATGAACATGATTTGCGTGAAGTGAAATTTGATTTGTTGCAGAACGATCTTAAAATAGGCAAGCAGGCCCATTCGGAGGCACAATGGAGAGGGTTGCATTCTGTCAGAAGAAATGGCGATCTCTATCCCACGCATGGATTGGGTCCGGTGGGAATGTATTTGGATATCAATCGGGGAAATCGTTTCTTAACCCTGTCTGCAATGGCCACAAAGTCCAGGGGCCTGCATGACTTTGTTCACGAACATGCCGCTAAAGAGAGTGTCTTGAATAACATCCAGTTCAATCTCGGGGACATTGTCACCTCCATGATCAAGTGTGCCAATGGTGAAACCATCATTGTAACGCATGACACCAACCTGCCGCGTCCTTATTCTCTAGGCTTCAGGGTAGAGGGAACCCATGGTTTATGGCGTGGAGAAGGTGGAGGCAATTGGAAAGATCCAGCACAACAAATTTACGTGGAAGGTCAGTCCAAACCGCATGCTTGGGATCCATCTGAGCCTTGGTTGAAGAAATATGACCATCAATTCTGGAGGGAAAAGGGAGAAAAGGCTGAAGGTGCCGGACATGGCGGAATGGATTTCATCATGTTGAATGATTTCTTTGATGCGGTCAGAAACAAGAAGGAGGTCCCAATGGATGCCTATGATGCGGCTGCATGGAGTGCTGTCTCTGCCTTGTCTGAAATGTCTGTGGCCCGAGGTGGAGCGTCTGTTGATTTTCCGGATTTCACCCGTGGTCAATGGATCAAAAGAAGACCTCACTTTGCAATGGACAATCAGTTTCCCATTGCAGATGAACGATCGCTGATCAATAGTCTTTTTTGATTGTTCTGGATCTGTATGCAAAAAGAGCGGCTGTTCGATTGAACAGCCGCTCTTTTTGTGATTTTGCTTTGAGCATCAGGCCTGTTTGGCTTTCTTTGTAAAGATCGTCTCATTGGCAATGAGCGGTTTAGCCCAAATGGAGAGAAAAAAGAGGTAGGAAAGCGTTACATAGTTAAACAACATACCCGTTCTCAGACCAAAATGGTCGGCAAGAAATCCAACGATCAATGGTGTCACGGCACCACCCATAATACCGGAACAAAGGATGCCAGAGAAAGAACCATGATGTTCTGCGATGGAATTCATCCCCAGGGAGAAAACGATTGACCACATTACTGAGGCGCAAAATCCCATCGTCATAAAGGCGTAATAGGATGTTTTCGCATCTCCTGAAAATAAGGCTGTTGCCAGCGTAATCATGGCCGCAGATATAAAGACCCTTAAGACAAGTTTGCTATCGAAAAGCTTTAATAGTCCCAATCCCAGGATGCATCCAATCGTCATCAATCCCCAATACCATTGAACAGCCTGGGCTCCTTCTACTTCAGGTCTCAAACCGTGATACGTCTTGAGGAATTCTGAAATCCAATTGGCTACTCCCTGTTCTGTACCTACGTATGCAAAGATTCCAAAGAAAAACATGATGACTGTTTTGTTTTTGAGCAGGTGTCGAATTGTATCAATGTTCCCTGTTTTCTCATCTTCTTTCAGTTCAACTTTTGGGAATCTTGATGCCCAGACAATAAAAATCATGGCAAAAGCAATGATGGCAAAAACCCAATAAATGGAAACCCAGGTTAGATTGGCAGGCACTAGTGATCCGAGGAACCTGACGACTCCTGACGGATGGCCTTGGGGTCCTAATTCGCTAACCAGATAGGAATAGAGCATGGGGCTGAGAAAGGCGGCACCTCCAAAGAAAAGTTGTGCCATCACAGAATTAAAGGCAAAGTGCTCCTCTCCTCCTGAAACGCGCAACAAGGGATTGATGGCAACCTGCAGAATGGCCATACCAGCGCCAATAAAAAAGAGCGATCCCAGCATGACACCAAATTTTGGAATCAGTCCAAAGACAAATGCACCTGCAAAAGCAGATACGAAGGCAAGTATCATCACCTTTTTTTCTTTTAATCTCTCGGTCATCAGGCCAGCGGGAATAGACATGACTCCGTATGCAATAAAGAAAAACAGCGGGAGAAATGCGGCCATTGTATTGCTCGCATGAAAATCATCCTTTGCGATGGGTAGGATGGCTCCAAGAATATTGGTCAGGAAAGAGATCACAAAAAATACGATGAATACCAAAAATACCATGTAATAATTTCGCTTCATAATCAGACGCTTAAATGGATAAATACTTTAATATTGACCTAAGCCTTAATCATGGTCAAGGCAGCTGCACCATAAATAGCAGAATTCTCCAGGTCCGAAACTTCTATCTTCAGATTGGAAAGGACGTTGCTGTAGGCGAATGTACGGATTGTCTCATACATGGAATCTTTGAAGAAATCAAAGGATTGAGCAACAGATCCGCCTAGAATGACTACCTCGGGATCATAGGCGTAGAGAATGGATTTGAGGGTCTCTCCCAGGTGAACGCCAAATTCGGCAAAAAGTGACAATGCCTTTTGATCACCATTTTTGGCTTGGTCGTAAAGCAAGGCCGCAGACAACTTTTTCTCGTCAGTAAAAAACTGACCGCTAGCATAATATTCTACGTTGTGCGCAAGATAAGGAATGTTCCCAAATTCACCGGCACCACAATTGGAGCCTTCGTAGAGTTTACCATTGAATATCAGACCACAACCCAATCCGGTACCCAAGGCGACTCCAACAATGTTTTGAAAAGGTTTGGCTTTACCATAATATTTTTCGCTGACTACAAAGCAGTTGGCATCATTGTTGACAAAAACAGGCACTTTGTATCGACTTTCAAGAAGTTGTTTCAAGTGTACAACCTTCCAGGATGGAATGTTTACTACGTCATACACGATTCCTGCGTCCACGTCTACAACAGAGGGTACTCCTACTCCGATTGATGTGGATTCCTGGTCAAAAACCGCATCTATAACTTTGTAGATTTCGTTAAGCACCTCCTCAACGGTTCCTTTAGACGGAGTGGCAGTTTTGGAGAGTTGAATGATTGTCTCATCAACGATTTTCCCGGCACGAATATTGGTTCCGCCCAAATCCACGCCAATGAGATTTTTTTTGTTTTCCATACCTAGTGAGTAGTTTAATTGAAAGAGATTCGGAATTGAGAGGATAAAAATAAGAAAAAACATCAGGATGCCATTTTGAAAATCCCGAATCATTAAATTTATGGCCAAACTAGAAGTTTTGAAGGATGGATGTAAAAATCGAGAATAGCTGGAAACAGCAATTGGCTGAAGAGTTTGACAAACCTTATTTTGTGACCTTGACAGAGTTTGTCAGGAGTGAATACAGCAAAAAGAGGATTTTTCCACCTGGACGGTTGATTTTCCATGCGTTCGATCAATCTCCTTTCGACAATACCCGTGTCGTCATTCTTGGACAAGACCCCTATCACGGAGCAGGACAAGCCCATGGGTTATGCTTCTCGGTTCCGGATGGTGTGGAACAACCGCCATCACTGAAAAACATTTTTTTGGAGATCCATAACGATTTGGGAATAGCCATTCCCCAAAGTGGCAATTTGGAGCGTTGGGCAGCACAGGGAGTCCTGTTGCTGAATGCGACGCTTACCGTGCAGGAAAATCTGGCAGGATCCCATCAGAACAAGGGATGGGAACAATTCACAGACAGGGTTATCTCCGTTTTGTCGGAGCGAAAGCAACACCTGGTTTTTTTATTATGGGGTTCATTTGCACAACGGAAAGGTAATTTGATTGATCATTCAAAGCATCTGGTCCTCAGTTCTCCCCATCCATCTCCCCTATCTTCCTACAGGGGCTTTTTCGGTAACGGACACTTTCGTAAAACAAATGAATATCTTGCCCAATGGAGTCTACCGCAGATTGCCTGGTGAGGCTGACGGGTTTGAAAGCAGTTTTTCGGCCGCCAACAATTGTTCCGGTTTTCCAAGATCCATCCAGAAAGGAGATTCATCGAGAAAACCACCGATCGAATTGGCATTAGAGAGTCGTAAGTAAAGATCGATGATCGAGAACTTTCCACGCTCATGAATCATGGATAATAGCTTTGGATCAATCCATTGGATTCCACTGTAAGCAAATTGCCGGTACATATCTACCTTTCTGGTAATTCTCTCCTCTCCCGTTTGACGGTTGATCCAGCCAGACAATACCCATTGATCATCAAACATCAGTTGTCGATCCGTCTTTCTATTCCTGACTGCCATAGTTGCCAGGAAGTGGTTTTGCCGGTGAAAGCGAAGCATTTCATTGAGATCAAGAGAGGTCAGCACATCCACATTATAAACCAGGAAGGGTTCATGGTCTTCTTCCAGGATGGGCGCTGCTTTGAGTAGAGCACCACCAGTATCCAACAACCTGTCGCGTTCATCGGATATGACGATGGTCTTTCCAAAATTTTGGTGTTCCTGGAGGAAATGTATGATTTGGTCTCCGAAATGATGAACATTGATGACAACTTCCTGAATATCCAATTCAGAAACCTTAGCCAGCGCATGTTCCAGCAGGGTCATCCCATTTAGCTCGACCAATGCTTTGGGTCGGTTTGCGGTATAGGACTGTAGTCTGGTTCCCAAACCTGCTGCCAGGATAAAGGCTTTCATGTATCGACGGCTTAACGTTGTAATTTAACAGGTCTGCAGAGTTTATCCTCTTTTTTGGACTCTCTTCCACATTTTTTACAGACAAACTTTGGATTTTCAGGTCTTTCGTACGATGTAACCTCACATTTCTTCTTACCCATGGCTAGCGCATTACGCTACCTTTTACGCATGTGCAAAGGTAAGGTTAATTCCATTTAACAGTTTTTAAGCCTGTTCACGATGCGATAGAACCACATTGACGGCAAATTTTTCCTGCAGGAAGCGAGCCATTCTTTCCGCAAGATAGACGGAACGGTGTTGACCTCCTGTGCACCCAAAGGATACGGAAAGGTGGGTGAATTTTCTATCCAGGTAAGCTTCCACACTTTGGCTGATGAGTTGCATACAACCGGAGAGGAATTTCTCTACTTCGGGGTATTGTTCAAGGTAGGTTATCACAGGTGTATCTTTCCCAGTAAGGTGCTGATATTCTGCAAGTCTTCCAGGATTAGGTAAGGCTCTGCAATCAAATATGAACCCACCTCCATTGCCATGAGGATCCTCCGGTAACCCCTTTTTATAGGAAAAGCTACCCACAGATACCGTTAATACAGC
>JAJTBP010000109.1 GCA_021286825.1 Marinilabiliales bacterium
TCCACCCCTTTGCCTTTCAATACCTGGTATAGATCTTTGTTGAGTTGAGGCGTGGCTTTTTGACAATGGCTGCAATCCGGCTCCCAGAACAACAGAAGGGTATATTTGGCATTCACTTGTCTGAGGCTGAAATAGTTACCTTCCTGATCCGGTAATTTTAAGTCTGGGGCTGTGTTTCCGATCAGGTTCGGTTTTACGGCAGCTACCCGCTCCCTGATCTTCCTGACCACTGCTGTATCCAGCCACGGTTTTTTGTCATTCAGCAGGTATTTTTCGGAGAGGATGACGAAATTCTTGTCCATTCCCATGATCTGTGACTGGTTGGCCTCGTTGAGGAGATAAAGGAATACATAGTGGTAAATTTCCTCATTCTTCTTGGAGCGCTCAATCAGTTTCAGCATGGGGCCGGTCATGGAATCGGGAATCTGGAGCAGCATTTTTTTGATGTAGGTGTTGAGTTTCTCCTGAAACAGGGGTGTACGGAGCAAACCGGCTCTTTCAAAGTTGAAATTGTCCCAGTAATGGTTTTTCATGAAATTGTACTGAAAAACCCATTTGAGGGAATCGGGATTTTTAGACCCGGCAGGTGGAGTGAAGGATGGGGATTCGGGAATGAGCATGGAACGGTAAAAGTCGGCCAAAAAAGTTCCCTGGAACTTTGACGCATTTTCTTTCCAGTAACTCTCCATCGAAACATTGAGTTCATTCAATCGACCCTGGAGCAACTTGAAGGAATCACTCTTTTCTGACATCCCTTCCAACTGTTTTTGGATGGCCGTTTGCCTGGATTT
Source organism: Marinilabiliales bacterium (assembly GCA_021286825.1). GTDB lineage: Bacteria > Bacteroidota > Bacteroidia > Bacteroidales > Prolixibacteraceae > CAINVV01. The sequence continues at coordinate 792 of JAJTBP010000109.1, forward strand.
TTGTTTGCCAAGGAAGAGCTGATAGTCGTGAAAGGCTTCCGTCTCAGGTGCACCCTTGAAACGGTTGCGTGAGACATCGCTAAAATCGGCATAGAGATCGAGTTCCTGATGGCTTCCCAAAAGAAATTCAAAGTAATGTTTATCGTTGAGATAGAAGAGGTAAAGACCTTCTTTCTGAAGTGAATCTTTGACAAAGATTGCTTTCCCTTCGTGGTCGAGTTTAACCGAATCGACCTTCAATATCTTGTCACCAAAATAGCAGGCGAGATAGAGGGTGGTGTCCTTTTTCCCATTGATCTTCAGGTTGATTCTTACTTTTCCGCCGGGTTGTCCATGGAAACAAAGCAACCACACCACGATAAGAGAGGAGAGATAGAAGATGCGCTTCATGATGTTTAAAATCGCTGATTAAAAAACAACCGCCATTTCAGCTGCTGGATGATTCTCCCGATCGGGAGAACAACGCATGCCGGAATGGCGGTCATCTTGGCTTTCGCAGCTTGGCGAAGGTATAGACTATTTACCGTTTTTCAAATGCCGGAATTGATTTTAGGCGATGCAAGGTTGGGTGCAAAACATTTGATCCAGTGGCTGTCCATGCCGGTTCAGGGCATCAGGTTTACATTGCCATAGTTGCTCTCAACGCTGACGGTTGCCTTGGGGGCTTCTGCTTCTCCCACTGTTCCGTGCACTTCGTAGCGGGTATCTTCCCTCATCCGGTTCAGTTTTCCGGAAGGATGTTTCAATTCACAATATTGTACATTTCCATCCAGTTTGTAGGAGGCGCCCTGTTCAATTCCCAGGCGAACGCCAGCATATTTGCTGCTTACCTTGATGCTTTTAAACGTGGCCGGGATTGAGTTGACGGTAAAATCCCCGTAGCCATTGACCAGATCAATGCTTTGAAGCACTTTCTCGATTTTGTAACCCGTATACATCGAATTGGCATTGAGTGATTCCGCGGTTTTAATCCGGATGTCATCGTATCGCGAATCGATGGAGAAGGCTTTACCCTCTCCGAAGGTCAGTCCGGAGTACCGTGAATCCAACGTAAGGTTCTCACATTTGGAGAGGGAAAATTTAGAATAGCGGATGGATAACTCCATGTTGTTGGAAGCTTCGGCACTTCCCTTGCTGTAAGCCATTTCAATCTTTAGTTGGGGTGACAACAGGCTCCTGGCTTTCAGTTCTCCGTATTTGATGTCAAACAGGCCTTTCCCGGTAAGGTCATTCATGTTCACATTTCCATACTTTTGCGAGACTTCCAGATCACGGTTGGCCGGTACGGATACCCGGTAGTCGATGCTGAACTCTCCTGAGAAGTTGTTGAAACTGTTCTCAAATTCAGTCTCGGCAGAGACGGTTCCGCCTGAGATGCCAAAATTGACTCCGATGTTGTCGAGGATTCTTTTGGCCTTGTTGCTGTTGCCTTCTACCCATATCTCGACATCGATCACCACAGAATCCTTGCGGTTGTCATCGATTCTTATGTTTCCGTACTTATTCGACAATTGCAGTTTTGTTACCTGGCTGACAGGATAACTCTTGTAGATCCGTTTTGAGATTCTCTCGGCATTGCCCTGAATGGAAAGGAGCAGCAAGAGTGGAAGCATCCATTTAAAGAGAGGTGTTTTCATTGTTTTTATTTTTAAGCGATTTGACTTTTTCCAGATCTGTTTTGATGGTATTGATAATCTCGAGTTTCGTTTGATAATATTCGATCATGGCATTGATCACCCTTTCGTCGTTGGGATTGTTGCTGTATTCCTTCTTCATGTCTTGGTACAGCTGGTCCATCTCTCCCAACTCTTTCCGGACCTGTTCGTAATCCTTCTCATTGCCCACTCCTTCAGATACCAGGTCTTTCAGTTCATTGAGTCCTGAATTGATTCTTACGGTATAAAAGGAGGCCGTCTCAGTCAGTTCATTGTTCATGGTCTGCCGGTGATGCTCCTTTTTTCCATTGGGCAACCAATACATCAAGAGATTGGCCGACAGGAGCAGGATGATCACGATGGATGCAACCCTTAGAAATGGAAGCCGATTCCATTTTCGGGGATGTTTCTGATGCATTTGGTTCAGTCGTTCTTCAAAACGCTGCAGATGTCCTTCATCGGGATCCGAATCAAACTGTTCCCGATGCTGCATGATGGTATTTTCTAGCTTATCCATATTGTTCCATTAAGCTGTTTTCCATTTTTCTTTTTTCCAACAGATTGCGAAGGGATTGCTTGGCCCGGCAGTATTGTGTCCGACTGGCCGCATGACTGATGTCCAGAATCTCGCTTACCTCCTCATGATCGTATCCTTCCAGCAGAATGAGTGATAAAATGGTTCTGTAGTTGTCAGAAAGCAGGGGAATGGCTTTTCTGATCTCCTCTGCCTGATACTCCACTTCATTCGGATCCTCTTCTTCCTGGAGGGGCAAATCGGCCCTGACCTCTTCGAAGATCACCCGCCGTTTCCGCAAATAATCCAATGAACGGTTGATGACGATGCGCTTAAGCCAGATACCAAAACTTACCTCACCCAGGTAGCCATCAATCTTCTGAAAGGCTGTCAAAAAAGATTCCTGCATGATGTCTTCCGCATCATTTCTGTCATTGACGATTCGAAGCGATGTATTAAACATGGATCTGTAATAGAGTTGATACAACCGGAATTGCGCCTCCTTGTCCTGAAGTTTGCAACGATCGATCAACGGTTGATGAATGTTTAAGTACATCGTTTTATTCGCTTTTTGATACAAGGACGCAGCAGTTCTTCAAATGTTGCACCCCGATCCGCTTTTTTTCACCAAATTCCATCTAAGTTACAGAATTTTGTGTCAAAGGGGTTCGTGTAGGGAACAGATTGTTGAAACCAAGGAAGGTTGGTATGATCAGAATCACTATTTTTAGCTGTCACAGAAAAAGCACTACCCATGAAGTCTTACGATCCCAGGATGCATTCAGCAGAACACATACTCAACCAGACGATGGTCAGGATGTTCGGTTGCGAAAGATCCTTTTCGAGTCATATCGAAGCACGCAAATCGAAATGTGATTATCGCTTCGACAGACCACTGACCCAGGCAGAGGAGATGGAGTTGACAAATCAGGTCAACCGGATCATCCGGCAAAACGAACCGGTGACCGAGCATTTCATTCCACTGCAGGAGGCTGCTGCCCAATTCAACCTGAGTCGCCTGCCTGAAGGAGCAGGTGAAGAGATCCGGATTGTTTCCGTGGGATCGTACGACAAATGTCCGTGCATCGGACCACATGTGACCCAGACTTGGGAAATCGGAGAGTTCCGGCTCGTCTCAACGGGTTTCGAAGATGGAATATTGCGGATCCGATTTAAATTGGGCGATCCCGAATGATTCAATGGTAAAAGGATACAGATCGGAAGGAGAAAGATGACAAATAGCGACGGACTTAGCATCTACAAGGCTTCGGCAGGTTCAGGAAAGACCTACAGACTGGTGGGAGATTTTCTGGAAAAGCTGTTCTTGCGACCTTCCACCTACAAACACATGCTTGCCGTTACCTTTACCAACAAGGCAACTGCTGAAATGAAGGAGCGTATCCTGCTTGAACTGGCCTCCATCTCTCAGGGACAACCCTCCAGATATCCTGAGTTGCTGGAGATCTGCGGCAGCGAACAACTACTGAAGGAAAAGGCATCAGAAATTCTCTCCCTGATCCTCCACGATTATTCTCGCTTTTCCATCATGACCATTGATAGCTTCTTTCAGCGCATCATCCGGTCATTTGCAAGGGATATCCGATTGAATGCCTCTTTTCGCACAGAAATCGACAACCGGCAAATCCTTTCCGATGCCGTCGATCTCCTTTTTCAGGACCTGGAAGAGAACAGCTTGTTGATGAATTGGATGATCTCTTTTCTGGAAGACAACCTGGCCGAGGGCCGATCGTGGGACTTCCGGAAAGAATTGCTGAGGTTTGGCAAAGAGGTAGAGAAAGAAGCTTTCAAGATCCATGGGAATGAGTTGGTCGAGACCTTGTCCGGGAAAGGCAACCTTCATTCCTACATCGCTGACCTGAAGGGAGTCTTGGAGGAGTCGGAAATTCTTTTAAAGGCTTTGGGTGAAAAGGGCTTGCAGATGATTGGGGATGCAGCGATGAGTCCGGACCAATTCAAGGGGGGACGAAATTCCTTTGCATCCCTCTTTGTAAAGCTGGCAGCAGGAAGGTTCGATCCACCGACCCGCACCATGACGGAAGCCTTGGATAACCTGCAGGGATGGTCAAAGCAGACCGATACACCTGCGGCAAAGGCCAAAATTGCCTCCCTTTTCGAAACGGGATTGAATGCCCATCTGAGGGAGTCGCTTCAATCCTTGCAGCAACAGCAGAAGAGGATGAACAGTGCGAGGGCCATCCTGAAAAACATATACCCACTTGGTTTGTTGGGCAACATCTCGATGAAGGTAGGCGAGGTTTTGAAGGGGAACAACACCATCCTTCTCAGCGATTCCGGTCGGATGATTGCCTCTGTGATCGATGGCAACGATGCCCCCTTTATTTATGAAAAGGTGGGTCTTGTCTACCGTCATTTCATGCTGGATGAATTTCAGGATACCTCCCGACAGCAATGGACCAATTTCAAACCGTTGGTTGAAAACGCACTGGCATCGGGAAACAGTTCCCTGGTTGTCGGCGATGTCAAACAGTCGATCTACCGGTGGCGTAATGGGGATTGGAACCTGTTGGCCAACCAGATCAAGAGAGATCTGGGTCATCAACAGATCTCGGAATTTACGCTGGATACCAATCGGCGTAGCCGGAAAAACATTGTGGAATTCAACAATCTGATTTTTCGACAGGCTCCCGTTTTTTTGGATGGTTACCTCGGAGAGGAGATGTCCGAAGAACCGATTCCGGCCTACCAGGGAGTCATCACATCGGCCTATTCCGGAAACTTTCAGCATGTGCACCGATCTGCTACACCTCATGGACTCGTTCAGCTTACCTTCGTCGATTTTGAGGGAAAGCGTAAAGGGGAATTCCGGACGGCTGCCCTCGAACATTTGCTGATCAAAATAGAAGAAGCCCAGTTGGCTGGTGTCAAACCGGATGAGATGACCATTCTGGTGAGGGAGAATGCGGAAGCGGAAACCATTGCCCGGGCGCTTTGGGAGAAGAAAAAAAACAACCCGGTGGATGGATGCTTCTACGACGTAATTACCAGTGATACCCTGAAGATCGGGCAATCGGTGGTGGTCAAATTCATCATTGGCTTCTTCCGTTTTTTTACTGGCAAGGATCAGCCCCTCGTCAGGGCAGAGCTGATCCTTACCTATGAGACCCTCTTGCTTCCGCTAATCAAACAGGATCGTACATGGCCAGTCAAGCCTGCCTGGGAATTAATCTCTTCTGATTACGATGCTTCCGTCTACTTTGGTGAATGGCTAAAGGCTGAAGACAACAAAGAATTTGTCACGGATATGCTTTCGCTTCCCCTTTACCAACTGGCTGTCCGAATCCTGGAAAGGTTTGATCTGGGTAAGATTACCGGTGAAAAGATCTATTTGCAGTCTTTTTTGGACATGGTGTTGGAATATGGCAGAGAGGCCCAGGGTGGCTTAAGCGGATTTTTGGAATGGTGGGACAATGGTGGTGCCGCCAAAACCGTCAACCTGACCACCGTGCGGAATTTTATCAGAATATCGACCATCCACCAATCCAAGGGACTCGAATATCCGACTGTTTTTGTGCCTTTCTGCAATTGGGAACTTGCCTTGAACAGAAACAAGACTCCCAATCTGTGGGCTTTTCCAGAAGTAGAGCCATTCAACCAGATGAAAATGGTCTTGCTAAAATGTGATGCCAACCTTCGGAACAGCTATTTTTCAAAAAACTATTACGAAGAGTTTATGTTGTCCATCATGGATAACCTGAATCTTCTCTATGTGGCCTTCACCCGTGCCGTCGACCATCTGTTTGTCATCTGTCCATGGAATGAGGAGATCAAGAAAGTCACCCAAGTGGGGGAGATGCTGCAACAGCTCCTGCTTCAGCCTTTGCTTCCCGTCATGCCGGACGAGCCGGGTTATGCCGATTTGTATGGCAAATGGAATGCCGCGACCAAGGTCATGCAATGGGGCGAACTGGTAAAAGTTGAGAACCAACCGCATACCGACCCACCACCGGTCGTGGAACCCTTAAACCTGACATTCGATGGCAAAAAGATGGGGATCAGGATCCACGGACAGGATTATTTTCAGCTTTCCGAAAATAACAGAGGGGAGCGGATCAACAGAGGCAATTTGATGCATAAGATATTGGAGAAAGTGAAATCCTTTGCAGATTTGGAAACGGCAGCCGATTTTTTCATCACCTCCGGTCAGGTGTCGGGACAAGAGGGAGCGGAGGTCTTTCGCCATCTGGCCGAATTGCTTGGAGAAGCAGGTGTCTCAGAATGGTTTGATGGCAGTTGGAAAGTGTTGAACGAGCGCGATATCCTGCGGGGTGGCAAGTCGAGGCATCGCCCGGACCGGGTGATGTTCCGCGGTGATCAGGTTTTGGTCATTGATTACAAGACAGGTGAAATATCGGAGAAGGACCTGAAACAGATGAAGGGTTATCTGGAGGATATTCGTTCGATGGGCTATTCAAATTGTTCGGGAAGAATCTGGTATTTGGAAAAACATGAAATTGTAGAAGTTGAAAGATAGAATCGGTCATGCCATGAAAAGAGCCATCAGAAATCCCTATTTGACTTCGGGAAGAAAAGATTACAACTGCTTCGGCTGCTCCCCTTTGAATGAAAAGGGATTGCAGCTGACATTCGAAATGGAAGATGAGGAGGTTACTGCATCCTGGCTTCCGGCGCGATGGGCAGAAGGTTTTAGAAATGTTTTGCACGGTGGCATTCAGGCGACCTTGCTCGACGAGTTGTGCAGTTGGGTAGTCCAATCGAAATGCGGTACGGTCGGTGTGACGGTGTCGATGGAGATTCAATACAAAAAGGCGGTTTTAATCCACGAGGGGGCGATCCAACTGCGGGCCCATTTGAAAGATCACAACAGCCGGTTTGCTACGGTTGAAGGGCGTATCCTCGACAATCGGGGCTCCGTATGTGCAACGGCCGTTTGCAAGTTCTTTCTTTTCTCACCAGAAAAAGCGTGTGCGGAATATGACTATCCAGGTGCTGCTGCCTTTCTGGAATCTATTGGGGGAGAAACGTCAGCGACCCCATTGTAGGAGGATCGTTACCAGAAATGGAACCAAAAGGGTCAAGACAATGCCGCTGAAAACAGAAAGTATGGCATATTCTTTTCCTGAATAGCGGGTAATGACCGGCAAGGTGGTATCCATGGCGGTCGCTCCGCCGGAGGCTATGCCGGCCAGCCTGCCAAAATACCTAACCAGGATGGGGGTGAGCAAGAGTGTGGCTACCTCCCTGAAAATATTGGATAGCAAGGCTACTACGCCCAATGATTGACTGTGTAATTCGGTGATGAGGACGCTGGAAAGGCTGTAATAGCCAAAACCGGAGCCGACTGCCAGACCTTCCTGCAGGGTCAGTGATGGGAGAATCGAAGCAACCAATGCAGATCCTGCCAGGGTGCCCAACACGATGGTAAAGGGTATCAGCAACACTTTGTAGTTGTGCGTTGCCAGTACATGCCAGGAGTTTTTGTCTCCTCCAATGCTTACACCAGCAAGAAACATCAACAGATAAAGGGTCCATCCTCCCAGCCGTTCCCAGTCGACCGACTCTGAAAGCCAGCCGGAATAGGCAAAAGCCACGCCTGCTACGAAAAAGGAAAAGATGATCAGACTACTTTTCATGGGACGGAGGTTTCCGGAACAAACGGTGATACAGAAGGGTAGAGAGCAAGACACTTCCTGCAATGGAGGCTACAGCGATGACCAAAGCTTCGTAGCCGATTTTGCCCAGATTGGACATCACCTCTTTGTTTCGGCCGACCGATACGCCCAGCAGAAAAAGGAGCATATAGACGGATAGGCTGAATAACCGATTGCTGAATTTCAGCACCAGCGGCTTGCGAAGGAGTAGCAAACCCAGCAAGATTCCTGCCAGAAGAGAGAGGAGTATGGGCGTCATCTGCCTAACCCGTTATTTGAACTGATAACGGACGGCAAAGCCGATGTTCACGCCGGTTCCATGATTGATCAGACCGATTTCGGGGCGTGCATTCAAGGCGAACATGATACCCGCCGGGAAACAGTATTCAATGCCCACATCCCCAACGGCATCCACAAATCCGCCATTGTTGTAGCTGGAGGTGTAGCCCTGGTTGGAACTCCAGATCCCGATCTTACCTCCCAAACCGGCATACCAGTTAACATTGGGATCGACTTTGTCCAGTTTGTAAACCCAGTGGTAGGTTCCCGTGAGTGACCAACTGTCATGATCCTGCTTGAAGGTGTTCACGTATTCGTAATCACTGTTGAATCCAAAGTCAAATTCCAAACGATGGAAACATCCGTACTCAAGCCATAGGCTGCTCCGTATCGAAGTCCGATCGCATGTCTGGGCAGTTGTGCAAAGAGTCCGGGTGTGACCCATAGGAGGATCAGGAGGGGCAGGGCAATTCTGCAGGGAAGGCTCGCATGTGAGAATTTCTTGTCCATGATGAATGGGTGTTTGTTGGATGAATGAACCGACCGGTTATCGGTGATCAGGTCATGACAGGGCGACGGATTGCCTATTTGAATTGATATCTGATCGCAAACCCGACATTGATGTCCGTGCCATGGTTCAGTAGTCCCAATTCCGGTCTTGCACTCAAGGCAAGCTGGATCCCAACCGGGAAGGTGTATTCGATCCCGATATCGCCCGCTGCGACAAGGAAAAGTCCGTTGTCGTACTGGTAATTAAACCCACTGTTGTAGCTCCAGGAACCAATTTTGGCTCCGGGTCCGATGTACCATTTGAAATCATTGTCGATTGGATGAACCCAATGGTAAAGGGTGGTAAGTCCCCAACTGTTGTATTGGTTCCGTACGCTGTTGTAATATTCGTGGTGGTTGTTGAATCCCAAATCGAATTCGAGACGATTCAGTGTGGAGAGTCCATATTGGTAGGATATTTCTGTGCCAAAGCCGTCACCCGATCCAAATCGGAGACCCAGAACATGATTCCCTGTTTGGGCATGGGAGAAATGTTCAAGGGAGAGGATCAAAAGGAAAGCAATCCATATTTTTTTCATCTTACTTATTTTTAAAAGTTCAACGTTCCTTTTCAGGCTTCAAAATTAAAGATTAATTCGCTCGTTGGGACCAAAGCGAAACAATTTGCATCCCTGTGGGGGGGTGGTTTGATTGGGGAAGGGCGCTACTCCGCTTCAGCCAATCAGTTGACGGAAGCGGGTCAGGTTGGCTTCCCACGCTTCTGTTTCTTCCGGCAGAAAGGTTGTGACGGAGAAGGAATGTTCCACCATTTGCCGGATGTCAGCCAATGATTCCACCACACCCATGGCCTTTGCCTGCATCAGGATGTTTCCGATGGCAGTCGCCTCCGTTGGTCCGGCAATAACCGGAATACCCATGGCATGGGCACTGTATTGGCACAACAATTCGTTGTTGGCACCACCCCCGATGATGTGAATCTGTTCGATGGGGAAAGTGACAACGGATCGGATGGAGTCCAGGGTGACCCTGTATTTCAAGGCCAGACTCTCAAAGATACAACGGATGAATTCACCATGGGTTTCGGGGATGGGCTGACCACTTTTCTCACAAAAAGTGACAATGGCTTGCGGCATATCCGGTGGATTTAAGAAAGTAGTGTCATCCGGATCTATAAGGGATTTAAATGGTTGTGCTTGCTTACTTAATTCAACCATTTCATTCCAGCTGTAATGGATCTCAGTCGACCAAACCTTTCTGCATTCCTGCAGCAACCACATGCCCATGATGTTCTTCAAGAATCGGGTTGTGCCCTCAACACCACCTTCATTGGTGAAATTGAGGGAGTGGATTTCATCCGAGCTGAGTGGATGGTCTGTTCCTATACCCCTCCG
>JAJTBP010000110.1 GCA_021286825.1 Marinilabiliales bacterium
GTATCATTGATGTGACCATGACCAAAGGGTCTGCATTCCTGGATTGGCGCTGTGATTGCAAACTGGGCCGCCAGTTTCTTGAGGGTTGTTGAATCCATCATTCAAGAGTAAAAATGGCCGGGAAGAAGGGGTTCCCGGCCAAGGTTCCGTTATGTTACCAAAGTTTTTCCGGGTAAATGCCGTCCCGGATGAGTTCCGAAATCCGTCCCTTGACGATGGGTTTGTCTTCAATATAGGTAACGCCGAACCAGGGTGAATCGCATTCAATAACCTTGGTCCTGATTTTTCCGTTGACAATGTTGTCGTTGATCAACAAAGGGATATAATATTCGGATTTGGGTTCATGGCCATGCTCGCTAAGGAATTGGGAAAACCCCGCTTTTGTCAATTCGAAGACATTGGGTTTCAGACCCCAGAAATTCATGGAAACCGGTGTTTTTGGAGAAAGGGGATGGGCTCCATCTGCCTCAAAGAAATAGATGGTACCATTTTCTTCCCGGATCTTTGTCCTTTCAACAACCGTGGTCAGGTATCCCGCCTGATCGGTTTCACACACCCCTCTGGAAACGGTCCCATGATCCGATAAGGTATTCTCTACGTTGTATCCAATCATTGCATATTCATTTGGATCGGCGGAGGAGGTCAGAAACCGGGCCATTGCCTGGTATGCCTTTTCCCCATAAAAGTCATCGGCGTTGATGACAGCCATGGGTGCATCAGCAGCTCCGTCTGCCATCCATAAGGCATGTGCCGTACCCCATGGTTTCTCCCGTTCCGGAGAAAGTTGAAATCCATCGGGTAGTTTGTCGAGGGATTGATACACATAAGAGACTTCGATTTTCCCTTCCAGTCTGGGATTGAACCGATTCATAAAGGCTTCGGCAAAATCATGACGGATGACGAAGACCACTTTCCCAAATCCGGCGCGGATGGCATCATACAAGGAATAATCGATGATGGCCTCTCCGTGGGGACCCACTTCGTCCATTTGTTTTAAGCCACCATAGCGGCTTCCCATTCCGGCAGCCAGAATGATCAATACAGGTTTCATAGGAATGTTTCTTTGTTGGAAAAAGAGAAGGGGAATCGCTTCCCCTTACACTTTCCAGGTTATTTATTTACCAGTTTTTCTTTTTGTAACCCCAGATGGAATAGTAAATGAACAGAAGATAACTGGGGATGAGCATCAGGTAGGCCAGATGCGAGCCATACAAGTCAGACAGTTTGCCCCACAGCAGAGGCAACAAGGCTCCGCCGAGGATTGCCATGATGAGCATTGCAGATCCGGTTTTGATGAATTTACCAAGATTGTGAATGGCAAGCGGCCAGATGGCCGGCCATACCAATGCGTTGGCAAAACCCAGAATGGCAATAAAGAAGACGGAGGTCAATCCGCTCGTAGTAACGGCACATAGCAGAAAGATAATTCCCAATATACCCGACCATTGCAAGGCAAATCGCTGGGAAATGACCTTCGGAATGAGAATGATTCCCAGCACATAGGCCACAGACTTTTGCTTTGGCTATTTCTATGCCAAGCGACATGCCATAGCGGATGATGGTATCTCCGGCAATTACCTCAGCACCAACATAAAAGAAGAGGGTGATCACGCCCAGGATGAGATGGGGAAATTGCCAGATGCTGGTTTTTTGATCTGTGGCAGCAACTTCAGCTTCGGTCTCATTTTCTGCTTCTATTTCTGGAAGCGGTGAATATCGCACGCCGATCCCCAGAAGGAAGAAAATCACAGTCATGACCGAATAGGGTCCGATTACGCGGTGGGCAAGGGCATTAAGGGCTGCTGTCTTGGATGCTTCATCCATGTTGGCCAGACTCTGAACAAAGGAGTCTCCGTCGCTCAGGATGTAGTAAGCCAATACCAGCGGGGCGATGGCTCCGGCCATTTTGTTGCAGATGCCCATGATGCTGATGCGTTGTGCGGCACTTTCACGTGGGCCCAGAATGGTGACATAGGGATTGACGGCTGTCTGTAGCACCGTGAGGCCAGTACCCATGACGAAGAGTCCACTCAGGAACAAGGGATAGGTTCGGGTGATGGCAGCAGGAATGAAGATCAGGGTGCCAAGTGCCATGAACCACAATCCTACCATCATTCCATTCTTGAATCCAGTCTTCTTGAGGATCCAGGAAGAGGGTAGTCCCATGACGAAATAGGCAATGTAAAAGGCGGTGGCAACGAACATCGCCTGGAAGTTGGTCAACTGACAAGCTATCTTCAGGTAGGGAATCAGGATACCATTGAGCCAGGTTACAAAACCAAAAATGAAGAAGAGCACGGCGATGATCACCATCGGAATAAAGTTGGAACCCGTCGATTTGGTTCCGGTGTTCATGGAGTTGGGCATATGGGTGCTTTTTGTTAGTTTGATCGCAAGTTAATGAATTTGCCTCTTTCAGGCATGACTTTCGTCAAAAATAGAGCCAAAACTGTTGTCATGGGAACAAATCCCTCATTCACTGTTCTTCAGCATCTGCTTGGTACCAACTGGAATAGGTATGATAATTGTTGGCAATTCGCAAAATCTCACCTTCCAACAACTCTTTGCTCAGTTCCTTGATCTTTTTTGCAGGAGAACCTGCGTAGACGGATCCGGATTCAATCACTGTTCCTTTCGTTACAATGGCTCCGGCGGCAACGATCGAATTGCTGTGGATCTCTGCATCATCTAGAACCACTGCATTCATACCTATCAACACATTGTCGTGAATGGTGCAGCCATGGACGATGGCCCCATGGGCTATGGAAACATTGTTCCCAATGTGGGTGGCCGACTTTTCGAAGGTGCCATGAATCACTGCATTGTCCTGAATGTTGACGTTGTTCCCGATCTCAATGGAATTAACATCCCCGCGCAATACCGCACCAAACCAAATGCTGCAGTTGTCTCCGATCCGGAGGTCTCCAATCACAACGGAGGTCTCGGCCAGATAGCAGTTTTGGCCTATGACAGGGCTCTTCCCACGCAAAGATTTGATGATGGCCATTAGCTAAAAAATTTTACTTTTGTGAGTCAAATGTAGTAAAATATTATTCGTAGCATATGTCCATTGAAACAAAAGTAATTGAACTTGAGGAGGTGTCTATCCGGTTTTCCGGTGATTCCGGAGATGGGATGCAGCTAACAGGAACTTTGTTTTCTGATACAACTGCGTTGTTAGGCAATGATATCTCTACCTTCCCGGATTATCCTGCCGAGATCAGGGCACCACAGGGAACTGTAGCCGGTGTTTCCGGTTTTCAGATTCAATTTGGTACCAAAAAGATCAGTACTCCAGGAGACCTGGCCCATGTGCTGGTGGCCATGAATCCGGCAGCAGTAAAAGCCAATGCCCGATTTATGATGCCGGGTGGCACGATCTTCTTCGATTCAGACAGTTTTACCCAGAAGAATCTTGAGAAAGCAAAATTTTCGACGGAAGATCCTTTCGCAGAGCTGAATCTCATCGACTACATCAAGGTTCCTGTTCCGATAACCCAACTTACCAGAGAAGCCTTGAAGGATCTGGAGATAGACAACAAGAGTATCCTCCGGAGCAAAAATATGTTCGCACTGGGTTTGATCTGCTGGGTTTTCAGCAGACCCCTTGATTATATTGAAAAATACATCGCCAAGAAATTTGGCAAGAAGGAACTGGTTTTGGAGGCCAATAGACGGGTCTTGCATGCGGGTTACAACTATGCCCACAACTTGCAGCACATGACTCCCCGTTATGTGGTTCATCCGGCTCCCATTGCCAAGGGAACCTATCGCAACATCAATGGGAACTATGCCACCGCATGGGGACTTTTGGCTGCTGCTGAGAAATCAGGTCTCGAACTCTTCATCGGGAGTTATCCCATCACACCAGCCACGGAAGTGCTTCAGGCATTGAGTGAAAGGAAGGATCTTGGCGTGAAAAGTTTTCAAGCCGAAGATGAGATAGCCGGGATCTGTACTGCCATCGGTGCCGCTTTTGCCGGCAACCTGGCTGTCACCTCCACTTCCGGACCGGGGTTTGCGCTCAAATCGGAAGCCCTTGGCTTGGGTGTAATGGCCGAATTACCCTTGGTGGTGGTCAATGTTCAACGGGGAGGTCCCTCCACCGGATTGCCAACAAAAACAGAGCAGTCGGATCTGATGCAAACATTGTATGGCCGTAACGGTGAAAGTCCGGTTGTGGTCGTGGCTGCATCCACTCCTTCCGATTGCTTCCATTATGCTTTTGTGGCTGCAAAGATTGCTGTGGAAAGGATGGTCCCGGTGGTATTGTTGACAGACGGATTTTTGGGCAATGGAACCGAGCCCTGGAGAATTCCTGCCATGTCTGATTTGCCAACCATTACGCCCAGAATAGCGAAAGATCCTTCCCTTTTCAAACCTTACAACCGTGATCCGGAAACCTTGGCCAGAGAATGGGCCTTCCCTGGTATGGCTGGTTTCCAGCATAGGATCGGTGGTTTGGAAAAGGACAAAGGCGGGAACGTCAGTCACGATCCCATGAATCATCAGATCATGTGCGAAGTGAGAAGAGACAAGGTGGATGCAGTCGTCGATATGGTCCCGCCACTCGAATTGGTAGGAGAGCAAAGAGGAGACCTTCTTGTTGTCGGATGGGGTGGAACACTTGGTCACCTCGATACGGCAGTTCGGGAGCTCCAGGCCGATGGAAAGAAAGTGAGCCTTGCTCATTTCAATTACATCAAACCATTGCCATCCAATACAGCAGAGGTACTCAGTGGTTTCAAAAAGATTGTGGTTTGCGAATTGAATCTGGGCCAGTTTGTCGGTTACTTGCGTGACAAAATGCCGGATTTCAAATATTTGCAATACAACAAGGTTCAGGGATTGCCTTTTACAATTCATGAATTGTCGGCTCATTTCATAAAATTAATGGAGGAATAGTCATGTTGGAGACACTCAATTATACACCAAAAGATTTCAAAAGTGAAAATGAGGTAAGATGGTGCCCTGGATGTGGCGACCACGCTGTTTTGAATGCGATTCAGAAAGCAATGGCCAATCTGAACATCAAACACGAGGATTACGCTGTTATTTCGGGCATTGGATGTTCTTCCCGTTTCCCTTATTATATGAGTACGTATGGTTTTCACACCATCCATGGACGTGCGGCAGCCATTGCTTCTGGCGTGAAATGTGCCAACCCGCGTCTTACGGTTTGGGAGATTACCGGTGATGGTGATGCATTGGCCATTGGTGGAAACCATTTCATCCATGCGATCCGTCGAAACATTGACTTGAACATCATCCTTTTCAACAATAAGATCTACGGACTCACAAAAGGACAATATTCTCCCACAACCGATAGGGGTTTTGTCACCAAGACCTCACCTGCGGGTACGATAGAAGATCCCTTTGTTCCGGGACGATTGGTACTGGGTGCCGGAGGAACCTTCTTTGCGAGATGCGTGGACAACAATCTGAAGCATTCTCAGGAGATTTTTGAGGCGGCTGCCGCTTTCAAGGGAACATCTGTCGTAGAGGTATTGCAAAACTGTGTCATCTTCAATGATGGCGTTCATGAGGCCATTACGGATACCAAAACGAGGGAAGAGCACCAAATCTTCCTGAAACATGGTGAACCCATGTTGTTTGGCAACAACCGTGACAGAGGACTGGTACTGGCCAATGGGAAATTGAAGGTGGTCAGGATTGGCGAGGATGGAATCACCGAAGCGGATGTGCTGGTGCACGATGCCGAAGATGAAGATGGTTTCCTGCACCAGTCGCTCATCAACATGAAGCTTCCGGAGTTTCCGGTGGCCATGGGTGTGATCCGTTCCGTATCGGCCAAAGTTTACAATGAGGCCATGGAGGAGCAGATTGCAGAGGTTCAGTCCAAATCCAATATCCGAAACATGGATCAATTGCTGAACAGTGGCAATACCTGGAAGGTCGAGAATTAAAAATCTGCAGACACTTCTCTCCATACCAGAAAAATCAAGCAGACTCGTTGCACCATACGCATGGCAACAGCATGCAAGACAAAAAAATAAAGGCCCCTTTCGGAGCCTTTATTTTTTATAGGAGGTTGTATCCTTTTCTGTATTCGTAGTGCATCATCTTCGTTGCTGCACCATCTTTGTCGTCCACAAAAACCTGTTTCTTGGGATCCCATTTGATCGTTCGATGCAGCTGGCAGGCGATGTTGCCCAGCGTGCAGACCGTACAACTGCTGTGACCTACTTCAACAGGAACACATGGATCCTTGTGTTTCCGAACGGCTTCCACAAAGTCGACCTGATGAGGAATGTTGGTCTCATAGGAACCTTTGACTTCGGGTTTCTTTGGCAGGATCAACTTGGGATCAGAAGCATTGAAATAACCTCTGGCCACTTCAATCCATCCTTTCTTACCCCAGAACTTAACACCTTTGGTTTTCTTTTCATCAAAAGGCTCAGAACTCATCACAACGCCGTTGGCGTATTTGAAGGTCATGTATTCAGTTCCATCGCCAATGGGTGAAATCTCCACCGGGCCATTCAGGTCCATCTTGAGACCCCACTGGGCAATGTCAAACATGTGTGCACCCCAGTCGGTTGTGAAACCACCACCCATTTCGGTGTACCATCTCCAGGCACCCCAAATCTTTTCGTCCTCGTCCGGATCAAGTTTGATTGGCGGATCCAGTTCGTTGTTGAAGTGTATCTTGTTGGGTAAAGAACCCAGCCAAAGATCCCAGTTCAGATCTGCCGGAAGAGCTTCTTCAGGGAGATTGTATGGTTTTGGCGGCGCTCCTACGTAAGCATTCACCTTCTCAATTTCGCCAATGGCACCGGAATGTACCAATTTGATGGCATACTGGAAGTTGGCATCTGAGCGCTGCATGCTGCCCACTGCAAGAATTCTGTCTAATTTTCTAACACATTTGACCAGTTCCTGACCTTCTTTGATTGTGAAAGTCATGGGTTTCTCCAGATAGACGTCCTTACCAGCCTTTAAGGCGGCGATCGCAATTCTGGCGTGTGAATGATCGGGAACGGCAATGACGACCGCGTTGATCGCCTTGTTGTTCATCAGATCTTCAAATTTTTCATAAGTCTGTACATTGACCGTTTTACCGGCTTTGGCATAAAAGCCTTTGACCCGTTTTTCAAATCTTTTGCGTTTGATGCCATATACATCACATCCCGCGAGAACTTCAACGCCTGGAATTTGAATAAAACCATTCAGAAGGAACATGGACTGTCTTCCCAGTCCGATGAACCCAAGTTTTACATCTGCTTTGACATCGGCTGCTTCCGCATCATGGGTGGACAAGACGCCAGGCAGAAGTGCTACTCCGGCAGCTCCCATCATGGAGGTTCCAAAGAAGGAACGACGGCTTAATTTGTTTGATTTATTTTCTGACATAACTCAAAGTGGTTAAGAAATATTCTTTAAAAATAAGGAAATTATTGCAACCCATAACACATTTCCTCGTTCAAATTAACATCTGATAGAACAATTTATTTACTTACAAAAGCTATTTTCATGACTCATCCGCAACCATTTGATCAGTTTCTCGATCATTTTCGAACAACTTGTCACGACAGTTACAGACGAAGGGGCGACATCGACAAGCTTAGCATGCAACGTGGATTGCCACCTTTTATGTTAAGAGAGGTGATGGCTTGTAACCCGTTGTCTGTCAATATTCCATTGGAGTATGGTGGCAGAGGGGCCAAGACGGATGAAATACTTGCCTTGTTGTCTGCTGCCTCCTATGAATCCCTTGCCTTAAGCCTGACGCTTGGGATCAATTCTGCCCTTTTCCTGCAACCACTCGCCAAATATGGTACGGATGAGGCAAGAAATCTGGTTTTTCGCAGATTTCTGGAACAGCAGAACATGGGTGGCCTCATGATTACCGAACCGGGCCATGGCAGTGATGCCCTTAACATGCAAACCAGCTTTCGACCAGTTGACGATGGATTTCTAATCCAGGGAACCAAGCACTGGGCTGGATTGACAGGATGGGCTGACTTCTGGTTGCTGACAGCCAGGGAACAGATTAGGGAGGGAGAACTAGGCCGAGATATTGGATTTTTCATTTGTGATGTCTCGCAAGCGGAACAGCACATTGAGGTGGAGGAGTTTTTTGACAACCTGGGACTCTATCAGATTCCATACGGAAGAAACAGGATAGATGTTAAAGTGCCGGAGTTGTTCCGCCTTCAACCCCACTCGACCGGTATTAAGCTCATGCTTGACCTGTTGCACCGTAGTCGTTTGCAATTCCCGGGGATGGCGCTTGGATTCATTCACCGGATGTTTGATGAAGCGATGATCCACACCCGAGAGAGAGCGGTAGCCGGGAAAAAGCTGATCGAGCTGGATCAGGTTCAGCACCGACTGTCAGAATTGCAATCTTCCTATACCATTGCCTCTGCCATGTGTGCAACAAGCAGCAAGACGGCTGGCATTGATAAGGATCTGACCACTGCCAGTGTACAGGCCAACAGCGTCAAAAGTTATGTGACGGACTTGATGCAACAGGCAGCACAGTCTCTTGTCCAAATGGTGGGAGCGAAAGCTTATCGACTGAGTCATATCGGTGGACGAGGAATAACGGACAGTAGGCCATTTCAGATTTTTGAAGGCTCGAATGATATGTTGTATGCTCAGATTTCCGAAGCATTTACCAAGCAGATGAAATCATTGCGCCTGGCCAATCTCAAAGACTATCTGAAGCAGCATCACCTGACCACCAAAAGTTCTGATAGGATTGGCAGACTCTTCGATTTTGACCTGAAGTCAGAACTCACTCAAAGGAAACTGGTGGATCTGGGCAAAGTCATATCCAGGATTGTCTCTATGGAAATGGTGATCGATCTGGGTGAAAATGGTTTCCGCAAAGATTTGATCGACA
This sequence comes from Marinilabiliales bacterium, assembly GCA_021286825.1. Classification (GTDB taxonomy): domain Bacteria; phylum Bacteroidota; class Bacteroidia; order Bacteroidales; family Prolixibacteraceae; genus CAINVV01. The sequence continues at coordinate 8,873 of JAJTBP010000110.1, forward strand.
ACTGCCTGGATCACTTGACAAACGATATCATGACGCTATTGGGTGTATTTCATTTGCCGGCTCAAGTAGCTGTCGTTGAAGATTACAAAGACAACAGTCAATGGTTTGGTCGATGATCCATCCTACATGAAAAAAGCGGCTGCCTCGAAAGAAGCAGCCGCCGTTTTTTCATAGAGATTAGGATCAATAGCCTGTGTTCTGTTTCAGAACGCCTGGTTCCAGATCAATCTGTACCTGCGGAATCGGCATATACTTGGCTTTTTCCGTGAAAGTGGCACCCTTCATAACAGCGGGTCTGATTCTCAGGTCATTCTTGGCAAATGCATTCAAAGTAGCTGCCATGTCAACCCTTAAACCTGCCGGCAGTTTATCCCAGCGACGAAGTTCGAAGAAACGCATACCTTCTGTGGCAAATTCCAAACGGTTTTCCCATTGAACAGCACGCATGGCGGCATTCTTGTCAGCGAAGGAAGGATAAAGGCCAATTTTGTAGTTGGCAGCCGGTTTCGTGAAATCAACATATTGTTTCCACTCGTCGGTTGTGTTGATGTCACCTGAAGGCAATTTAGTCTTGCTAACCTTGCCCATCACAACTTCGTTTCCAGCCCTTTGTCTGATCATGTTGACATATTTCAAGGCAGTGGCAAGGTCACCTTCGTTCGCAGCAATCTCAGCTCTCCAGAGCAGGATATGGCCATAACGGAGATAACGGAAATTGTTGGCGTTGATACCTGTTTGCCATCCGGTTGTTGTGGATAATGTGTAACGTTGTGCCTTGTAGAAGAAGGTCTTTTCAACGGTTACATAAGGTCCACCCCAGGATTGGTCACGAATCCAGTCCATACCACGGTTGATACCCCAGTCCATGTAAGGAAGTCCGCGACGTCCCATGGTGAAATCAATACGTGGATCCACCGCGTCGGTAGCCGGAACGAAATCATCGGCGGATGCGATGTTTTGGTCATTCTTCAGGTCAACATCGTTGAACGTGTCGAACATGGGAAGACCATTGGCATCAACCTTGAATGCGTTGGCAAGGTTCTGGGTTGGCTGGTGGAAACCACAGCACATACCCAATTCCGGAGCATAGGGAGCATTCAATCCAATACCCATCTCAGCATTCAAAGATTCGTTGATGTCATTGACAGCTGCCTGAATTTCAAAGATGGATTCAGCATTGTTGTTTTTGGCAATCCTGAAATTGTCAAAGAAGTTGGGCATCAATTTGAATTTACCGCTGTTGATGATGTTGTCGAGCAACGGTTTTGCATTGGTATAATCCAGCACCTGGAGATAAGCACGGGCAGCGAGGGCCATGGCGGCATACTTCGTTGCACGACCTACTTCAGATTGTGTCTCTGGAAGGTTGGCTGCTGCATAAGCCAGGTCATCCTCAATGAATTTCAATACGGCACCAGCTGCATTGTCATTGGAAATGGTATTGGCCACATCGATTTTGTCTTCCGGAATGAGCGGAATTTTGTCACCGAAAACCAACCAGGATTCGAAGTAGTACATACCCCTTAAGAATCTGGCTTCTGCCGTAAATTCTTTCGCTTTTTCAGCGGAGAGGGAGGTCGTTTTCTTGATGACGTTCAAAACGATGTTGCAACGGTTGACACCCATACCGATGTTCAATACCCACTTGTCGGCAGGATAGTTGTTGGTGGTGGAAACCTCCCAACGTTCAATTTCGTTGATCGGAATCTGGTCACCTACATAGGATCCTTTTGCACCGTCGTCAGAAGCCACAGAACCGTATGTCCAGTTGGTGATGGAGGCACCCCAGCTAACAGTCCAGAGAGCACTTCCCTTGACCATACTGTAAGCACCAGTCAGCAGGGCATTGATGCCCTTCTCATTGTAAAATACATCTTCAGAAGTGGATCCAAGTGGTTTTTTATCCA
>JAJTBP010000467.1 GCA_021286825.1 Marinilabiliales bacterium
GATCTACACAGAGAAAAACAGCCGCTACATCGAGACCGATTGGCTTGACAATTTCACCTTCCAGGAGGATGGCAAGTCGTTCATCATCCTGAGTGAACAGAATGGCTACAAGCATCTCTACCAGTATGATCTGAGTGGAGTTCGGCTCAAACAGCTGACAGAAGGCAACTACGATGTCATCCGATACTATGGATACGATGCCGCACGCAAGTTCTTTTATTACCAGGCTGCCGAAAAATCCCCCATGCAGCGGGAAGTTTGGGCCGTCTCTGCAGATAAAAAGAAGAAAATCCGTCTGTCGGAACTGGAGGGAACCAATAACGCCAGTTTCAGCAATGGATTCAAATATTACATCAACACCTTCAACAATGTGAAGACCCCCAATCTCGTGACCTTGCACGACATCTCGGGCAAGGAGATCCGGGTGCTGGAGGACAACGCCGAGTTGCAGACCAAACTCTCGGCACTTTCCCTTCCACAGAAGGAGTTTTTCCATTTCAAGACCTCTGAAGGCGTTGAGCTCAACGGTTGGATGATCAAGCCGCGTCCCTTCCGGGCGGATACCAAATATCCTGTGTTGATGACCCAATACAGCGGACCCAATTCCCAACAGGTGCTGGACATCTTCTCCGTGAGCTGGGATACCTATCTGGCTCAGCAGGGTTACCTGGTGGTGTGCGTCGATCCTCGGGGCACGGGAGCCAGGGGAGAGGAGTTCCGGAAATGCACCTACGGCAAGTTGGGTGATCTGGAATCGACAGACCAGGTTGAAACAGCCAAATACCTTGGGGGACTTCCCTTCGTCGATTCGGGTCGGATTGCCATCTGGGGATGGAGTTTCGGCGGCTTCATCTCGGCCATGACCCTATGCAAAGGTGGAGATCTGATCCATGCGGCCATCGCCGTGGCGCCGGTTATCAGCCATTATTATTATGATACGGTCTATACGGAGCGGTACATGGGCATGCCCAGCCAGAATCAGGAAGGGTACGACCAGAATTCGCCCATCGCGCTGGCCAAAGGGATCAAAGGCAAACTGTTGCTGGTAGCCGGTACCGCGGATGACAACGTCCATTACCAGAATACCATCGAATTTGCAGAGGCCTTGGTGCAAAACAACATCCAGTTCCGGATGATGACCTACAACAACCGGAACCACAATCTTCGCGGGGGCAATACCACCCTGCACCTCTACACCCTATTTGATGAATTTTTGAAGGAAAATCTGAAGTAACCGGATGCGAAAGTGATTTGCCGTGAGCGAAAGGAAATCGCAGGCAATCCATTTTGTGCCAACTGCATGAAAGGGGAATGGTCCGCGATCGGCCATCTCAAGGAATGGCAAACGAGAGGAGAAGGGACTGCCGGCCTTTGTCGTTGCGGGAGAGACCTCGGGTGAAACCTCCGAAAAGCAATGCAAGCGATCGGAAAAGATTTTTTCCAAATCCGAAAAAAATCTAGTGATTCCTGTCTTGTAATTCACATCTAAGTTTTATATTTGCACCGCCTTTCAGGCCAGGCCCAGATGGTGAAATTGGTAGACACGCTAGTTTCAGGGACTAGTGGCCGCAAGG
>JAJTBP010000468.1 GCA_021286825.1 Marinilabiliales bacterium
ATAGAAAAATAGCCTTTGAATACCGATCCAAATTTGATCCAAACCCTGAATATGCCTGGTAAATACACCTTTTTAAAAATGGGATCCCTCCTGATGGGATTGATGCTATTTTGTGCCTGCCACTCCAAGAAAGAGGCTGCCTCCTTCGAGTCCCAAGCTGCTGATCTCAATGGCCGTTTCGTCGCCTTGTATCAAAAACGCGATACGTTGGCGTACGAGCAACAGTTGGGCCAATTTCTGGAACTTTATGCCAGGCAACCCGAAAAGAGTCAAAAAAACTACGTGGGATATCTGGCCAATGTCTATTACAATCTTTCATGTACCTATTCCCTGGTGGGTAACAAGCAAAAGGCCATTGCCAGTCTGGGAAAGGCGATCCAATATGGCTATTTTGATTACGCACACATTCAATCGGACAAGGATCTGGATCCCATACGTCAAGAAGCGACCTACCAGCAACTGGTGGCTTCAATCAGAAAAGTGGGTGATTTCCCCTATATCCTGAAACGAGCCAACCAATACAATGAAAAGGATCAACGCCCGTTGCCTGCATTTACCTATGCCTCGCCGGAGAACACCCATCTCAGAAATTTGAGGGAAACTGCCCGACTGGACTCGATTGCCGGAAACGGGGATGAGACAAGCCGGATCATTCGTTTGATGCATTGGGTCCATACCCTGATCCCACACGATGGAAACCATGGCAATCCCGAAATCAAGAATGCCCTGAGTATGATGAAGGTTTGCAAGCAGGACAAGAGGGGACTAAACTGCCGAGGTCTGGCAACCGTCCTGAATGAATGTTATCTCGCCATGGGGTATCCTTCAAGGTTTGTAACCTGTATGCCAAAAGACTCCCTAAAGACGGATCCCGACTGTCACGTCATCAACATGGTCTACAGCAAATCGCTGCAAAAGTGGATTTGGATGGACCCAACCAACGATGCCTACGTCATGGATGAAAACAACCATCTGTTGGGAATCGAGGAGGTCAGGGACCGCATCATCCGTGATTTGCCACTGCATATCAATGAAGATGCCAACTGGAATCATAAGGAACCCGTCAAGGCATCGGATTATCTTTACCGATACATGGCCAAAAACCTGTACCGTCTGGAAACACCCGTGGCTAGTGTCTATGATTGTGAAACCCGGGAACCCGGCAAGACGGTCAGATACATCCAGTTGTTGCCGCTCGACTATTTTGAGCAGTCGCCCGACAGCAGCAAGTATGGCAACAATCTCATCTATCGAACCAACAATCCGATCACTTTCTGGAAATTGCCTGGATGAATCGAAGAGGGGCAGTCATCGACAGAGTCTAACATTGCCCTATACCCGCTCCTCCGTCTCCCTGTTGTTGTAGAATCTGTTGAGCAGACTCAGGTCGTTCACCTCTTTCGAAAGGGATTCAATGGTCGAACGCGGAATGTCGAAAATGTCCAGTACCAGCATGCCATCCACGCAATTGTTGAATTTCGGATCCACGTTGAAGGCGATGATTTTGGCATTTAAACCCAGGTATTTCTTGAGCAATACCGGTAATCCATGGTTGTACTGGTCCACATCCCCA
>JAJTBP010000111.1 GCA_021286825.1 Marinilabiliales bacterium
TGTGATTCCGACTGCTGCCAGCCAGATTCCCCTCATTCGGAACAGTCTGATTGTTGTCTTACCAAACCTACCTGCTATGAAAAAGATTCTCAAGAGCGTAAACTTCCTGGTCATTTTATTGTCAGCCTTGATGTCATTGGGCTGGATTTACCCGGAACACCGCACCATTGGAATGAAGGCCGTGATGAAGCTTAGCCCGGAAGACCGTGCCATGCTGGATGAAATGTGGGCTGCAGCGATCAAGGGTCACGAAGACCGATTGACAGGCTTTGTCATTGATCCAGGTCAGGGGATTCGTCCGACTCGGCTCGATTTTGCTGCCTGGATGGGTATCGCAGGAGATCACAGTTGTTCTCCGAATGAGATGCTTCATTCGGTCCTGGAATCCGACTGGATCTTAAGAGTGGCCGATGTTGTGGCCCAATTGCGGATCAATCTGGAGAAGGCACGAAACAACAGTGAAATCATCAATTACATTCGCAACTCGGATCTGAGGTTGCAACGGGTTGACGAGCATTATGCAACGCGGGCAGGTTCCAATAGTGTCCATTTCCTGTTGGCCCGAAAGTCTTTTGATCAGGATGTTGAGCTTTATTTTCAGGATTGTTTTCGTCAAGGGACAGACCTGAATGCAATGGGGGCATATGCCTATTTTCATCAGTTGGCGATACAGAAAGCAGCCATCTTCAGCAAGGGCGAAGTAGCCAGTTCGCAAAAATCGGCAGTTATGCTGGCGGCTTTGGCAGATGAAGCCTTTGCCCTTCATTTTCTGGAGGATGCCTTTGCGAGTGGACACATTGCAGGAACCTGGGGAAACGCATCCCAGAAAAAAGGAACGCACGATTACTACAACGAGAAAGGGTTGGAGGTGGTTACCTGGGAGGGAAAGAAGATGGTCTTGCAGGGGGATGCCTATATGTCTGAAAGAGACGCGGAAGCGGCATCCAATGTCATCAAGGCAAGTCTGGAACACCTGATTTCCGTGGCTGCAGGAAGGGTCAAGCTCCAAGGTGATTTATCCAATGTCTCTTTTCAGCCGGATACATTTAATGTCTGCCGTAACAATTTCATGCCCGCCTTTCAGCCGGATCATACTTTGGTAAAAAGCATTCTGATCCACACGCCTGTTTCCAAACTTGCATCGGGGATTGGGGAATTGCCCAGATTTCGTTCCGAGATCGGGCCATTTGTTGGGGTCTCTGCAGCCATGACAGGATCCACCATCTTCAACGGTTTTGGAAGTGATCAGAAAGATCCAGGTGCGGTTGCCGGTCTGGAGGCCAATCTGATGTTGGGTCTGGGTTTGGACGGAGTGCTCAACGAGGCAGGAGATGGTCTGATCTTCCTCCAGATGGGCTGGAGACAGGATTCCCCCTCTTCCAATCAATTTACCAACATCAGTTCTGGCTTACGTACCAACTCACTGACGGCACAGATACCGGGGAGGTCGGCGTACAATCTCCGGCTACGATTGCCTTTCTGGCTGATACCGGGGGACATGCTGATTGCTGGACCGATCTTGGGGATCTTTGCCCCCGCGAAGTTGCAACAGATGGCCGTCACAGCTGGCAATGGCGGATTGATTCCATGGCAATCCGGTATTGCGACCGGGATTGGACGGTTTCAGTTTATCCTCGGCAGAGAGGCAGGTATTTCATTTTACGGATTTGGCTCAATGAATGATGCCCTGATCCTCAAGGACAAATCCAATCAAATCTATCTGCTCACCATTCATTCGGCCAAACTTGATTTTCCGATTCTGGAATATCGGCCTTTCCGTTCGTATACAGAATCGCAGGCCTCAATTTTCAAAGTTCAGTTTTCTTTTGGGGTGGATGTGCCGTATGATTACCGGGTAATCTCACCAGAGAACGTCAGTGGGGTGAAGCTCCATCCAATCTGGGATTTCACCACGAAACTGGTATTCAATTGGCGTCATTATTTGTAATGCAAGGGGGTTTCCCTGCCCGAATCCAATTCCCTTAAAGATTCAAAATCAGGGTCAGCCTATCATGACAACTCCGTGTCCATGCTGAATAATCTGCTGTAGTGGTTTTCCAGATGCATGCGCATCGCCTGGGAAAACTGTTCGGCATCTCGCTTCTTTAGTACATCTACCAGATCTTTGTGGGAGAAAAAGTGTTTGTTCCCGGCATCCCTGTGTATCAGTCCGCTGGAATAGGCATAATTGAAGACGGGCAGCAGCAGTTGCTGAAATCCGCTCAGGGTTTGATTGCCCGTTATGGCGTACAACTTGCCATGGAACCGCACTTCATGGTCGATGTCGAAGAGCGTTTCCCTGGAAGGAGAAACCTCATGACGGATGATTTCATACAACTCCTCAATGTCTTTGTCAGTCGCCCTGCTTACAATAAGGTCGGCCATGCCCACTTCGATGACCAGCCGCATCTCAAAGATATCTTTCAGGGTAGATTGGTCCAGGATGTTGGGAATCAGGGTTTTTTGAAGGATTTCGGGGAGCGCTGGGCTCTTGATGACCGTTCCCTTGTGTTTGATCGATTCTATCAAACCCATGGTCTTCAGTCGGTTCAGACTTTCACGAATGACTGTTCGGCTGACTTTCAGCGAATTGGCCAATTCTAACTCTTTCGGAATGGTATCCCCGGGATTCAGCTTTTTGCGTATGAAAAGGTCGATCAGGTAGAATTCAACCTTGTCTACCAAACTGCGTGTATCAATGATGGGAATGCCGGTATTTAGATCTTCTTCAAGCATACGGTGCTAATTTATTAAAAAAGTTCCTAAATATTTTGTTTTTACCAAATAGCGATCTATATTTGTCGCATTATGTCGTACATAAGACAACAAAGATAATTGATCAAACGACTAAATCAAATGTTATGAGAAGAATGTATGTACAAAAATTCTTTTTACTGGTTTGGGCAATTCTGGTCACGGCAAGTATGGCGTTTGCGCAGCGCACCGTGAAGGGGACTGTCTTTGATGCCAGTGACAAATCCACCGCACCGGGTGTGAATGTTGTAGTGAAGGGTACCACGATGGGTACTGTGACGGATGTGAACGGCAACTTCTCACTGGTGGTTCCCCAGGGAAATTCTGAATTGGTGGTTTCTGCCGTTGGATTTGTTTCCCAAATGATCCGGCTCGGATCCACCGACACCTATACCGTCTCCTTGGTCAGTTCCAATCTGGCATTGGATGAGGTGGTGGTGACCGGTTACGGCGGCACACAAAAGCGTGCCAAGGTAACCAACTCCATCTCCAGTGTGAAGGATGAGACACTCAAATCCGGGATCCACGCCAATCCGGCTCAGGCTTTGTCGGGGGCTGTTTCGGGGTTAAAGGTCACACAAGCTTCCGGAAATCCGGGAGCCGCACCCACGCTGATCCTTCGGGGAGGAACGAATCTGGATGGTTCCGGATCGCCCCTGATCATGGTGGATGGGCAGGTTCGTGGCAGTTTGAGCGACATCAATCCCGAGGACATTGAATCGATGGACATTCTCAAGGATGCCGGTGCTACCGCCTTGTATGGGGCACGTGCCAACAATGGCGTGGTGTTGATCACGACCAAAAGGGGCAAGGCCGGAGTATCTGAGATCTCGGTCAAGATGCGGGCCGGTCTCAACTACATGCATGAACCCTATAAATTTCTCAATGCCGAGGATTATCTGTATTGGAACCGAATCGCCGTTCAGGCAGGTGCCAACATTTACCAGAAATCGGATGGCACATGGACCGGATCAACGGTGATGACCAACCTGAAAAGTACCCAACCCTATGGAACGGGAAATGTCTATTTTGACCCGGCCAATCCGACCGTTCCACTCGATGGAAACAAAGATGGAAGGGCGATCTGGAGTCCCATGATTCTCACGGACAACCTCCGGTTTTTGCTTGACAAGGGGTGGAAAACGATGAAAGATCCCGTGTATGGAGACGACATCATCTATTCCGAATTCATCCGCTCCAGCACTGCCTTTACCAATCCGGCCTTGACGCAGGATTACAACATTTCTGCCACCGGCGGGAATGACAAGGGCAACTATTATGTAGGACTGGGGTATTACAACCAGCAGGGATTGCCGGTAAAGACCTGGTACCAGCGCATCAACTTTACCTTCAACGGCGATTACAAGATCCGTGATTGGCTGACTTCCAGCAGTTCCTTTCAGTTCAATGATGCTAAATGGTACGATCAGCCGCAGGTGGGTGAAGCCAATTATTTTGCACGGATGCTCAGCGCACCTCCCACACAGCGGGAATACAATGCAAACGGTGAACTTTTGCTGGGCCGTGGAGGCGGTGATGGCAACCCGTTGGTCACAATCGATAAATTCATCCGCAAGAACAATACCGACAAATTCACAATTGCCCAATCCTTCAAATTTGATCTTGCCAAGGGGTTAAACCTGAAGATCAACGGCACCTGGATGTTCGATGAGGGCTATTATGAATCCTTCAACAAAGACTACCTCAACGGCGCCAATACCTGGGTGACCACCCGGAGCTCATCGGCCTCTTTTGACAGGACCCTCCGTCAAACCTACAATGCCATTCTGAACTATCAGAAAGTGATTGCAAAAGATCACAACCTGGGAGCCTTGGCCGGTGTCGAGTTTTACGATGCCTACAACAAGGGAATGTCTGCTTCCGGACAGGGAGCGCCAACCGATGATTTCGCCGATCTGCAATATACTTCCACCAAGGAAGGACTGCGTTCCATCGACTCTTACCATACCCGTGAAAGGATTCTCTCCTTCTTCGGTCGGGTCAATTATGACTTCAAGGATAAATATCTGCTCGCCGTTACCGCACGTCAGGATGGATATTCCAAGTTGTTGGGCGACAACCGTTACGGACTGTTCCCCGGCGTATCAGGTGGTTGGGTTGTTTCCAAGGAGGATTTCTTCAAACCCCTTGGCAGCCTCTTCTCCTTCGCCAAGCTGCGCGCCAGTTACGGTTTGAATGGTAATGTCTCCGGATTGTCGGCTTATGGCGTGCAAGGGTCCTATGGATCCACTCTCTACAACAACCAGGTGGGTTACAGCATTGGGGGGATCGCCACTCCGAACCTTCGCTGGGAGCGATCCAAAACCTTCGAAGTAGGAGCAGACCTGGGATTCCTGCAAAATCGGCTCAATGCAGCCTTCTCTTTCTACAACAGGCTCACCATGGACAAGTTCGCAAGCATCCCGCTTCCGGCTTCCAGCGGTATCTCCTCCATCTCTTCCAACAACGGAGAGATGCGTAACCGAGGTCTCGAGATTGATCTCAACTATAAAATTCTTACCGAGAAGGATCTGAAGTGGAGTGTTGCCCTGAATGCAACCTACAACATCAACACCATCGTCAAACTTCCTTCCAATGGTTTGGAGAGAAACAGACAGAGTGCCTATCAGGTCTATGATCCCAAATCAGGAAGCCTGGTCTGGGTGGGTGGTTACCAGGAAGGACAACGGCCAAATGATCTGTACGCCTTTGTTGCCCAGGGAATTTTCAAATCCGATGCGGAGGTCAAGGCTGTAGCCGCTACGCGGAAAGACATCACCTCCGGAAACAACGGCAGTACGGGCAAGCCGCTCTACGGTCCCGACCTTTGGGCCACCATGACGGATGCACAAAAGGCCAATGGTTTTCCCATCCAGGCTGGCGACGTCAACTGGAAAGATGTCAATGGTGATGGCATCATCGACAACTTCGACATGGTCAAGATCGGAAACACCGATCCCAAATGGTACGGTGGTTTGAACAGTACCCTCTCCTGGAAGCAGTTCACCTGCTACATCCGGGCCGACTATGCCCTCGGTTTCTATCAGTATGACCAGATCCTCCCCTGGTTTATGGGCGACATGCAAGGCTCTTTCAACGGAGTCAAGGAGACCAAGGATACCTGGACTACCACCAATACCTCGGCACCTTATCCCAAATACATCTGGGCCGATCAGACCAGTAAAAGGAATTATGCAAGGGTCAGCAGCATGTTCTGTTATGAATCGAGCTACCTGGCATTTCGTGAGATCTCCTTCTCCTATGCTTTGTCTCAGAAGTTGTGCAAGAAGGCCAATCTCAAGGGTGCCGATGTGACCCTTTCCGGTCAGAATCTGGGTTACCTCACGAAATCTAAGCTTTATACGCCTGAAGTCTCCAGTACTTCCGGGGTAAATGGCGGTTATGGATTGCCCATTACCCTGATCCTGGGTGTCAACCTTAAATTTTGATCACCCATGAACCATCAGGAATTTCAACCACAGGCATTGGGTGTGGCTCTCCCTCGGGAAGTACCCGCCTGTGTTTGTCACAAGGCTGTCAAACAATCAAAATTTTTCCAAATGAGAACAAAATATGTATTGATGATTTCGCTGCTGGTGATGCTCTTCCCTTCCTGCAGCCAGATGGATCTGGCTCCTGAAGACTGGTACGGCAGTAACAACTTCTGGAACAATGAGGCTCAGGTCAAGGGATATATCTACGGTATCCACAAACAGATCCGGGATGGCAACGTCAACTACTGGTTGATGGGAGAGGTCCGTGGCGGAACCCTGAAACTGGGAACGGGCGTTTCTACTACCAGTGTGAGCATGAACTATGTAAGTCCATTTATTGATCAGGGTTTTACCAAAGACAAACCCGGCATTACCTCCTGGGGTGGCTTCTATGGCAGGATACTCAACGTCAACCTTGCCATTCAAAAGGTCGAAAATGAGTGCTCTTTTCTCACACAGGCCAATCGTGAGTATTACCTTGGACAACTCTACGGCATCAGGGCCTTCTATTATTTCTGGCTTTACCGGACCTGGGGTGGCGTTCCGATCATCACCGACGTGAAGGTCATGAATGGTGTGACCACCGCCGAACCGCTCTATACGGCCAGATCCACAGCCAAGGCAACCCTGGATTTTATCAAGGCCGATGTGAACAAATCGGAGACACTCTTCGGCAGCAATGTGACGATGACCGATGCCAAGTCTGTCTGGTCTAAATTTGCAACCTTGATGTTGAAGGCAGAGGTCTATCTTTGGTCGGCCAAAGTGACCACCGGCGACCAGACCCCGGCCACCTCAGACCTGGCTACCGCCGAGACAGCCTTGAACAACGTCAAAAACTCCGGACTCTTCTCCTTGCAGTCCAGCTTTAAGAATGTCTTCTCCTATACCAACAAAGGCAACGGAGAGATCATCTATGCGTTGCGTTTCCTCGATCCCGAAGCCACCAACAATGTGTCACAATACCTGTATGATGTCACCTTCGTCTCCAATGCCTATACCAAAGCCGGAAAACTCATGGGAGACACGTTGAACATCAAATCCAACCTGGGATTGCAACGCAACGAATACGATTTTCCCTTCTGGCAGGCTTTTGATGCAAAGGATACCCGCCGGGATGCCACCTTACTCGATTTCTACTACAAGGATAAATCAGGTAACCTGACCATCAACGGAACCATCCTTAGGAAATTGTTGGGGACCATCAATTCGACCTCCGTTCGTGTCTATGCCGATGACATTCCGGTTTACCGCTATGCTGATGTGCTTTTGATGCTGGCAGAAGTAGCCAACAAGAAAGGAGAAGATCCCTCTTCCTACATCAACGCTGTTCGCGCAAGAGCTTACGGATCGGGCTATCCGGTTTATGTCAATTCCTCTTTTGCCAACAATGAACTGGCCATTCTGGCTGAAAGAGACCGGGAGTTCGTTTTTGAGAACAAACGGTGGTTCGACCTGGTGCGCATGCAGGATGCAAACGGTAATTCGCTAGTGTTCTCCAATGCTCCCTCTCTTCTCTATGGCAGAAGTGCAGCGGCTCTTCCGCAGAGTGATGCCTACAAAATTTATCTTCCCATAGATGTCAACACGTTGAACAGCGATCCGAAGCTGGTTCAGACCCAAGGGTATTGAGATAGGTTAAGCATTATGCAGAACGGCTTGGCGGTTGGTCGACGGAAAGCATGAAATAGGGACCGCCAATGCAGTTCGTCTGATTCCGGTTGGGGAAGGTACCAAGACAACCTTCCCCACCACCGGGTCAAAAGCAACTCCTACCGAACCACTCCTGACATGTACGCTCCGAAAGTCTGCCAGTTGAGGGCAAGATGAAATGACCCTCCCTTCCTGCCTCGTCTGGTTGTGGAGATTTGTTCCGGTGTCTGTATCGATGAAAGGTTGTTCCGGGAAGTAAATTCATTATCTTCAAAGTTCATTGTTCGCAAAGGAAAGGAGTTCTTCCAACCGAAGATGATTCGTTTCCCATCCCCGGTAGGAGGCCATCCATTTGAGGGATGTTTTCCCTTCCAAAAAACCAGCGGTCAGATGTTTTGACCCACTCAGGAAAAGATGAAACAAATGAAATGGATCGCATACAATAAATGGTTATTTTCTCTCTGGCTCCTGTTCTCAGCCTGTGCATCGGGCGCCATGACCAGTCAGGAATCCGGGAATACCCCCATCTCCGGGAAGCTGATTCCGGCCAAAGTGCCGGCTTTCGTTGGAAAAAAGGAGAATCTGCTCTATTGGCTGGATCTGACTGTCAATCAGGGGACGAACGCTCAACTGAAAAGGATGATTTTCCGGTTTACCCGCGAGAGTCGGATCAGTGGGATCGAACGATTGGCGGTCGTTTTCCCGGATGGTTCAACGGTGGAAGCGAAAAAAGAAGGTGCAGATTTTGTTGTGGAGGGTCTCCAGTCACTCCAGTCTGCCACCACCCGGATTGGCTGGAATTTTACGCTGGCACCGAACATTTCCCTCACAGACACCTTTCAAGCCGATGAGGTGATACTCCTTTTCAATGACGGCACCGAAAATGTGATCCGTCCCGCAACCTCCTTTGTCAATCGACCCGCATTGTTGCTTCGGGGGATGGGTCAGGATCAGGTGAATACCTACCGCATTCCGGGGTTGGTGACGACACGGAAGGGTACCCTGATCGCAGTTTTCGACCTACGGTACCGGAACAGCGGAGACTTGCAGGGCGACATCGACGTGGGGATGTGCAGGAGCACGGATCAGGGGGCAACCTGGGAGCCCACACAAAAGATCATCGACATGGGCACCTTCGGCAACCTTCCGGAGGAACAGAATGGGGTAGGCGATCCCTCGATATTGGTCGACAGCCGTACCAACACCCTCTGGGTCGCTGGATTGTGGGCACATGGGTTTCCAGGCAGAAGCGCCTGGGGGGCCTCGGGTGCCGGACTCACACCACAGGAGACAGGTCAGTTGGTGCTGGTCAAGAGTGAAGATGACGGATTAACCTGGTCGCAACCCATCAACATTACCGCTCAGTGCAAACGGCCGGAATGGCACCTGTTCTTCCAGGGACCGGGACGAGGCATCACCATGCGGGATGGTACACTGGTCTTTCCTGCCCAGTTCCGGGATGGCGAAGGAGTACCCTGGTCTACCCTGGTCTACAGCAAGGACCATGGGAAAAGCTGGCGTGTTGCCACCGGTGCAAAGCCCAATACCACAGAGGCACAGGTAGTGGAACTTTCAGATGGTCAGCTGATGCTCAACATGAGAGATGACAGAAACCGTACGGACAAGGGACCGACCAATGGACGTGCCGTGGCGATTACCCAGGACCTTGGAGAGCATTGGACCGTTCATCCCTCCTCCAATGGTGCTTTGCCTGAATCCAACTGTATGGCCTCACTCCTTGCAGAAAAAATACCTTTCCGTGGCGTGACACGGTCGTTGCTCTTTTTCTCCAATCCCAATGACAAGCAGGCCAGGGCACACATGACCCTCAAGGTGAGTTCGGATGAGGGACTCACCTGGCCCGAAGATTGTCAGGCAGAACTGAACAGTGTAGATTCCTATGGCTATTCATGCCTGACCCTGGTCAATGACTCCGTTTTGGGTATCCTGTACGAAGGAACCCGCGAACTTTATTTTCAAAAGATTGTCGTGAAGGATCTGCTAAACAAAATGGTGTTTCCAAATCCCTGATTCGATAGCGCCGTGGAATTGCGTTGTTTGTCGGCAAAATTCCGGAATTGTCTGATGTTTCACGATTTATCCCTCCGTTTGTGAAAGGAATACTGATCCATATTTTTACTTCGCTGATGATCCTTCAAGGCGCACAGGCCATGGAAAGGATAGGGGGAAGCTGTATCCAATCCCCATCACAGATGGATTCCGCTCATTCGGCCGCTCTTTCCCTGGGCAAACCTTTCATGCATCACATGGTTCTTCAAAGCGGAGTGGAGATCCCTGTTTGGGGAAGCAGTGTACCGAACGCAACCATTACCGTCGAAGCGGCCAATCAAAAAAGGGTCACCCGATCCATGAAGGATGGATCCTGGCAAGTGTGGCTGGCCCCCATGAAGCCCGGAAAGCCTTTTCAGATTCGGGTAAGTTCTGATCGGGGCGACAAGCTACTCCTCGAAGATCTGTTGGCAGGAGATGTCTGGCTTTGTGCGGGACAGTCCAATATGGAGTTTCCACTGGAGCGGAGCGAAGGGGGAAAAGCAGCCATCGATCATTCGCAAAATCGGTCTATACGACTGTTCCAACTGAAAGGGCGGGTGAGGCCCGATGCGGTTGTCTGGGATGAAGCGGTACGCTCCCAGCTGAACCGTTATGATTTCTTTGAAGGGAGCTGGAAAGTCTGTGATCCATCCTCCTGTCATGATTTTTCAGCCATCGGCTGTTATTTCGGTTTCTGCATGGAAGCCGAACGAAAGGTTCCGGTTGGATTGATCTCCCTATCCGTGGGAGGAGCACCCCTGGAGGCTTTCATGGATTCTGCCGTGTTGAGGGAGACTTCTGAAGTC
>JAJTBP010000469.1 GCA_021286825.1 Marinilabiliales bacterium
CGCATTCATTGCCCAGTGACCAGATGATGACCGAAGGATGGTTCTTGAAATTCTCCACATTGGCCACATTACGATCGATGATGGGCGCCTTCATGACCGGTTCGTTTCCAAAACGTCCGTAATAGCCATGACTCTCTACGTTGGCCTCTGCCACCACCCACAGGCCCCACTCATCGCACAATTCGTACCAACGGGGATTGTCCGAATAGTGGCAGGTACGCACATGGTTGCAATTGCCCTGCTTGATCACCTCCAGGTCACGGATCATCTGCTCTTCTGTGACCGCATGTCCCACATCCGACCAATGTTCATGCCGGTTGACACCCCTCAGTTTGATGGGCACTCCATTGACAGTCAGGATTCTTCCCTTGATCTCGATCTTCCGGAAACCAATTCGGGAGGAAAGGATCTCACCGGAAGAGCTGGTCAGCACCACCGTATACAAATTGGGGGTTTCGGCAGTCCATTTTGCCGGATCGACCACCTGAAGTTTCACCAGTAATTCCTCTTCCACTCCTGCACCCATCGCCTTACCGGTAACCATCCCCTTGGCCGTTTCGTTTCCGGATTTGTCATAAAGGGTGGCGGTAATGGTCTGGGGAAGAGCCGATTTATCGCTGTAATTTTTCACCTTGGCCTTGATCTCCAGGGTCGCATCCTTGTATTGATCATCCAAATCCTGTTTGACGAAGAAGTCCCGGATGTGAACCTGTGGTGCATTCCAGAGGGTAACGCCACGGAAGATGCCATGCAGACGCCACATATCCTGATCTTCCAGCCAGGTGCCTGAGCTGTATTGGTAAACCTCCACGGCAATCATGTTGCGGCCGGGTTTCAGGTAACGGGTGAGGTCAAAATCGGCGGCATTGCGGCTGTTGACGCTATAGCCCACCTTTTCACCGTTCACCCAGAGGAAAAAGGCACAGTCGACACCCTCGAAGGTGATGAAGTTGCGTCCCCCTTTCCAATCGGCCGGTACGTCAAATTCACGACGGTAACTTCCCACCGGGTTGCGTTCCTTGAAAGCAGTGTAGGCCGGATCCGGCTGACTCATGATGTGCGGAAAATCCCTTTTGATGGTATATCCGCTGTTTCGGTAGAATGGAGTGCCGTATCCGAATACCTCCCAGTTGGAGGGAACCGGCAGCTCTTTCCAGGCTGAAACGTCGAAGCCGGGCTTGTAGAAATCGGCAGGCCGTGACTCCGGCGTGGGCGACCAGTTGAATTTCCAGTTGCCGTTCAGGCTCAGCGAACGGGAGGAGGCATTGCGTTTGGCCTGCAGGGCCTCCTGCAGATTGCCGTAGGGCATCAAGGTGGCATGCCAGGGCTCCTTGTTGATCCCCAGACATTCCGGGTTCTCAAGTTCCGTTGGAATTGCCGCGTTTTGGGCCGATCCACTCCAGGCTAGCATGGCAAAAAGGAAAAAAAGGATACACTTTTTCATGAGTCGAGATTTGTTTTTACCCGAAGAAGCGACCACCAGTCTCCTGGCTACGAAATAGGAAACCAATCGGCCAATGCTTCATTTCCGGTATTTGGGTGTTGTCTTTTGTTTGGTCTTTTCGGGAAA
>JAJTBP010000470.1 GCA_021286825.1 Marinilabiliales bacterium
TAAAAGATAAAATGGGAAGAATTTGGGTAATGTCTCAATCTTTTCCGGGAAACAGCAATAAAAAAGTTGCCAGTCTACAATGCATAGATCCCATCAACTATCAAATTGTTGCCAATTATTCCTTCAGGGAAGATGAACATCCTGTAAAACTAAACATCGATGCAGCTGGAGATTATCTATTCTTCCTTTTGGGTAATCAGATGATGAAAATGTCTGTGTCAGCACCTTCGATACCTGATCATGCCTATCTGACTACGACATCCCAATTATTGTATGCCCTTGGAATCGATCCTTTAAACGGAGATATCTATTTGGGAGATGCACTTGATTATCAGCGTCCGGGTGTCGTGAAAAGGTACTCTTCCACCGGGAGGTTGTTGGATACATTTCAGGTTGGGATTATTCCTGGCAGATTCTGTTTCCAATAAATGATGGCATGAAAAAGGAATTGTCCTACAACAATAAATAACTGTCAGAATTTCATTGCAAACGCCAAACCGCCACCACGTTTGTCGAGGAAGGGTACCATCAGTGCCTGACTTTTACTGCCCCATCGATATTGATGCAACCCATATACCAAGCGAACAGAGCTAATTCCTATTCCTGCTCCTATCAATACATCTGATATCCAGTGCCTATTGTTAGCGATGCGCATAAATCCGGTAGCAACAGCGCATGCATATCCAGAAGCACTTATCCATGGAGATGTATCACGATATTCCATATCAAGGATGGTAGCTGAAACAAATGCCTGAGCTGTATGTCCGGAAGGCATGGTATTGTTGGCTGCCCCATCGGGTCGGGTATCATGATACACATTTTTCAGAGTGGTTACCAAAACAGTCATTAACAATTCTGATTTTGCAGCAATCAATGTCTGATTGAGCAAGTCGCTCCGGCTTCTGACATTGCTTAGCTTAAGTACAAAAACTGATGCCAGTGGTACATATTGCATGTAATTGTCCAACGAGGTATGGAAATTAGGAAAAGCATCTTGCTCCAAGCGTTGAAAATGTTGCTTACTGAGCAGCGTGTTGGGAGAACAGGACTCAACAATGGCACCCGAAGCAACAAGAACAAGCGGAACGATGGCCTTTCTTTTGACAGTTTGAGGGTGATTTACCACAGAATCCAATTCCCCTGTCTGGCAGTCAACAAATTTCAATGGTTTATTGCCACCATGGTTTGCTCCTTCTACCGCAAACTCCTTCCAAAGCATGATGACCAGGCAAAAAAACAAAAGTTTCAACATAAGTCAAGCAATTAATGGATTATAATTTTCCTGAAGATGACAGGCAATCGGACGGATGATTCCCATTCCGGAAAATAAGGTACTTTTGCCATTGCGTAATTTTTGGGACAAAAGGATCTTCTATGATCCTGATTCCGGCGCAATATAGTAAAACAGTTAGATATATGGCAACAGCAAATCTTTCAAATCAAAGCAGTGAAAACTTATTGAATGCAAAAGGCATGAAAATTGGAATTGTCTATGCAGAATGGAATCCGGAGGTCACCATCCCTTTAAAAGAAGGAGCCGTCACGACCCTTTTGAAATATG
>JAJTBP010000112.1 GCA_021286825.1 Marinilabiliales bacterium
GGCAATTTACCTGAGCGAGTATGCCTCCGACCGGATGAAGAAAATCCTGAATCCGGGCATTGACCTCCTCTCTGGCATTCCTCCGGTGATTTATGGCGTATGGGGAACTTTGACCGTTGTCCCCTGGATATCTGATCGTCTGGCACCCCATTTTGTCGAATTTTCAACAGGTTACAGCGTACTGGCAGGGGGAATCGTACTGGCCATCATGATTGTACCGCTCATCATCAGCATCCTGGTGGAGGTCTTTGCCACGGTCCCCAAAGAGTTGAGGGAAGCCTCACTTTCCCTGGGAGCAACCAAATGGCAGACGATCAAGCGGGTCTTGCTTCTGAAATCCCTGCCGGGGATACTGGCAGCCGTCATTCTGGCCATTTCCAGGGCATTCGGTGAAACCATTGCCGTTCTGATGGTATGTGGCAACTTCACCGATCTGCCCAAATCCATTTTTGATCCGTGCTATCCTTTGCCGGCCCTGATTGCCAACAATTACGGAGAGATGATGTCATTGCCCAGTTATGAATCGGCCTTGATGTTCGCGGCCCTGCTGTTGTTTGTCATCATCGTACTTTTCAATGCCATTTCGCGTTTGATTCTCAATCATCTGACCCAAAGATACCAGCTATGAGAAAATTGGAGGAGAAGATCATGAAGGTTCTGATGTTGCTCTCATCGGCCATCATCTTGTTTGTTCTGGGTTTTATCCTCTGGAAGATCGTACAGATGGGACTGCCCTCGCTCAATTGGGACATGGTCTCCAAAACCCCAGCCGGCGGTTTTTATCTCGGCAAAGAGGGAGGTATTCTCAATGCCATCCTGGGATCGCTGATGCTCATCGGATGTTCTGTTTTCATCAGCATCTTCCTCAGCTTGCCTGTCGCTTTGTACATCAACTTCATTCTTCAGCGGAAGTCAAGGGCCTCAGGGATCATTCGCTTTGCCTTTGATGTCATGTTCGGAATCCCCTCCATCGTCTATGGGGCCTTCGGTTTCATGGTCATGATGTATCTCGGAATGCAGGCTTCCCTGCTGGGTGGAATCATCGCCGTATCCCTGCTGATCATTCCGATCATGGTACGTTCCATCGATGAAGTGGCGGCACAGGTGCCCAAAGATCTGCTCGAAGCCCCCCTTTCACTGGGTGCTACACGATACGAGATGGTAAAAATCGCCGCCAGACAGATTTCCCCGGGCATCACCACGGCAATTTTGCTGGCGATCGGTCGGGGGATCGGCGACGCAGCTACCGTGATGCTGACGGCTGGATTTACCGATGGCATTCCGACCTCCCTGATGCAACCGGTAGCGACCCTGCCACTGGCCATTTTTTTCCAGCTGAGCAGTCCGATGGAAGAGGTTCAGCAACGAGCCTATTCTGCGGCATTGATTCTGACCCTCCTCATTTTGATCCTCAGTTTTTCTACACGCTATTTCAGCAGAAAATTTTCAAAAACCAGAATCTGATGACCATGAACAGTCAATCCAACAGGGCTTTATACATTGTGCCGGATGAACCGGAGTCTACCACTCAAGAGGCCCAGGAACGGAAGCTTTCCTATCCTTTGCTACGGGTGATGGATCTCAATGTGTCGATTCAGGGTAAGAAAATCTTGCACAACATCAACCTGCAAATCCCTGAAAAGAGCATTACCTGCATCATTGGTCCTTCGGGATGCGGAAAAACGACCCTTTTGCGCTCACTGAACCGGTTGCATGACGATCAGGCCGACATCAAAATTTCGGGGAGCGTGATGGTCGACAATGAAGACATCTACGGAAAGAATGTGGAAGTCACCCACATACGGAAGAAGATGGGGTTGTTGGCCCAGCGGCCTACTGTTCTGCCCATGTCGATCTTTGACAATGTAGCCTATGGTCCACGCATTCATGGACTTCGGGGCAGAAGGAAACTCTACCGGATCGTGCGAACGCAGTTGATGGCGGTCGGACTTTGGGAGGAGGTCAAGGACCGGCTTCGCTCGCCGGCTATCCGACTTTCCATTGGCCAGCAGCAGCGGCTTTGTCTGGCAAGGGGATTGGCCGTTTCTCCAGAAATCATTCTGGGCGACGAAGCCACCTCTGCACTCGATCCGATAGCCACTACCAAAATTGAAGAGTTGTTCCTCTCCCTGAAGCAGGACTACAGCATCGTGCTGGTTACCCATACGCTGCGCCAGGCAAAACGGATTGCCGATTACGTGGCGTTTATGTACCTGGGAGAACTCATTGAATTTGGAACGGCACAGGAGCTCTTTAACAACCCCCAACATCCGCTGACAAAGGATTACATCGCCGGGAGTTTCTCCTGATCTCCGTCCGCACTACTTTTTCTGTCGGGCAATCGCTTGCTCCAGTTCCTTGCCATGCAACCCAATGGCCAGTATCTTGCCCTGGCCATCCATCAGCACGTTGAACGGCAGTTCCTGAATGCCATATTGTTTTGCAACGGGGGATCGCCAAAACAACAGATCGCTCACCTGGGTCCAGTCGATGTGCAATCGGGCAATGGCCGACTTCCACATCTCCTTTTTGTTGTCGAGCGAGACGCCATAGATTTCGAATCCCTGACCGTTCTTGAAGCTGACACTCCGGTATTTGCCGTAGAGTTTGGCCAGCTCCGGTTGCTCTGCCACGCAAGGAGCGCACCAGGTCGCCCAGAAATCGATCAGCACCAATTTTCCCCGCATCGAGGAGAGGGCGACCGTCTTTCCTTCCGGTGTGGCAAGCTCAATTTCGGGAGCGGGGGCGCCCACGATGAGGCCGGTCTTCCCGGTCTGTCCGAAAAGGAAGGTGACCGGAAGGCCCATCACCAGGCAAAGAAAAATTAGCTTTTTCATTTTTGGAGGGTTTGCCGGCTACTCTGCCATCGGATATCCCTTGTCGATCCAGTCGACCTTGATGTTCTGCGGCAGGTTGAGCAATTTATAGTTGGTGAACTGCATGCTCTTGAGCAGGTTCATGGCGGGCCTTACGTTGGGGCAACGGCTAAAGGGGCAGCAACCGCAATAGACCACGATGGCACTGTTTTTGGGCAGTTTCTCCAACTTGCTCTTCAGGGTACTGAGGTTCTCCGGCATGACGACCGGTCCGATTTCGATTGAATTTTTGACAATGGCCTGCATCCCGATGCTGAAGACAATGGGTTGGGGTTGTTTCGGATGATTCAGGATGGAGGCCAGTTCAGCAGGTTCCATCAATTGCTGAGGTGTCCATGGATTGTTCTGCGCCTGGATTTTCAGGTTCAGCCCCATGAGGAGCAGCAAGGTGGCCACGGCGATCCCCCCTTTTGTTTGGATGCTGTTGAGAATTGGTGATTTCATTTGGTGTGGTTTGATTCGTGTGGGATATTTCTGATTCCTTCGATTGGATTGTGCTGATGGACCCGGTCTTTCACAACTAGGGTGGTAACTGGGACAACCGATGTTTTGTTGAAAATCATGTCGTGTCCCATGCACAATCCCATGGAGATGTTTAGCTCAGTCTGTTCGCTTTCCAGAAATGCCGCCTGGCCTGCCGGATTGCAGAGGATGGAGGTACTTTCTCCCCCAAGGAGCTCCTTTTTCTGAATGCGCTCACATTTGCAGTCTACCCGTTTGACCACAAAACCGTCGGAAAGATATTTCTCCACCGCCGTAGCCTCCTGGGTAAGGGAGACACAGTGGGCGATGCCGATTCTCTTGATTCCGGCTGCTATGGCGTAGTTCCGGATTTCGGTGAGCCGACTGGCACCCCGCTCATAGGCCCTCTCGGAAAGTTCCATCATTCCGACCGACTCCTGATCGTAGGGTGTATGCGATGGTTGATCGTTCATTCCGCTATTTTTTGGCGGTTAACAAAAAGATGGGATATTCGGTTACCGTTCCATCCTCCATTTTTCTTTTCATGACGAAGCAGGTCTCATACCGGAAGGTCGTGAAGCCGACCTTGATCAGCTGTTGGCCCAACACTTCCGGATCGAAACCGAAATGGCCGTCGAAGCCGGCACCGTGGAAGGAACCATCTTCGGGAAAGAGATCGGCGATAAAAAGCGTGCCTCCGGGAAGCAGCAGGGAATGAAATTTCTGAAAGATGCCGGGGACATCCTGCACATGGTGCAAAACCATCTGGTTGTAAAGCAGGTGAAATTTCCCTGCGGGGAGTTGCTCTTCCAGATTCATCAGGATGGGATGAACGTTTGGTGTTTTGTAGGCAGCCACCTTCTCCTGCATCACCTGGACCATTCCCTGTGAGTTGTCCACCATGGTGATGCTATGCAGGGAGCCGGCCAGAAGGAAGGAGAGGAGTCCGGTGCCTGCCCCGAATTCGAGGGCATCCATTTCCGTACCCAAGGGCAACTCTTTTTCCATCATCACAGCGATCGCCTTGGAACGCTCCAGATGTACCGGATTCTCATCCCAGGTTTTGGCTACTTCGTCGAATCTGTTCATGTTTTTTTGTTGTAAAGATAGTCGCTTCTTATTTCTTAAGTCTACGTGTGGTGTATTGCAGACTGCCATTGGGACAGACGGCAACACATTTCAGGCATTTGGAACAGGTGAAACTGGATCCGGGTTCCGATTTTCCCGGCTTGTAAAGGCTGAAAGTATCCGGTTCCATGGCTACAATGTAGCATTGTTTGTCACATTTGCCGCAGGAGATGCAGCTGCTCTTGTCGACCCCAATTCGCAGCATTGAGAATTTGTTCAGCCAACCCGAGACCCACGCGATGGGACATCCCACCTTGTGATACTGGTACATCTGACGGATCTTGCCATCCGGACTGAGGCTCATCAGCAACTCCATGAAGAGACCCATCGGGCATCCCCAACGACAGAAGACTTTTCCAAACAAAACACCCAGCAGCGATCCCCCGATGAAAACATACCAAAGGGAGAGGTGATGCACGGTAATGGCGTAGTAAAGGGCAATGCCCAGCAGGGCCAGTAGGTAGACCCGAATGTTGACGAGAATTTTCAAAAATGATCTCATGGTTTTTTCTCTGTGGTTACAATCCGGGAAGCCTGGGGAATACTCCCCGTTTGGTCCATTTGGAATAGACTCCCCAACCTTTTTTCATCCAGTGACCCACCACCGGCATGGGAAGAAGGAACGATTTTTTGTCATTTCGGAAGACAAAGGCCGCGCCGTTGCCGGTATCCATCACACACAGGATGTTGAGCGATTGCTGGTATCCCTTTCTCTTGGGGGAGTTTTTCTCTGCCTGAAGGATGTTGTAGGCCGCATTTCTGCCCATCAGCTCTGCAATGTGCCCCTGTTTGGCTGTCCATTCGGGTCCGTCCAGTGCCGCGATGTCACCGATCGCATAGACATTCGGGAAGCCAGGCACCTGGCAGTGGTCGTCGATGCGGATGAAACCGGCTTCTGAGAGCGGCAGATCACTCGCCCGGGCTACCGCATGGCCGTCCGATGCCGGGATGAATAGGGTCAGATCCGAAACCAACTTGGAGCCATCCTCGAAGCTAATGCCGTCCGGTTCAAATCCGGTGATTTTTTTGCCAAACTGTTTGGCGATACCGAAGGAGGTAAACAACCGATCGATCATCGGCAAGGCGTTTTTGCCCATCCGGGCTCCCGGTTCTGCCATGGGGGCGAAGAAGGTGAGCTCGAAATTCTCGCGTAACCCTTTTTTTCTCAGGTAATGATGGATGTTGAACATCAGTTCGAACCCAGGACCGCCGCGTACGGCCGATTTGTCGCGGGGATTTCCGCCAAATCCGACGGCGATCTTCCCTTTGCCCTGATTGACCAGATGGTCGAGGCGTTCCCGGATCTTCAGTGAGATCTCCGGTTTCCCGCAGATGGAAAGGGTATTTTCGATGCCCGGATGTTTCATCTTGTCGGCGCCGATGGCCACGATCAGGTAATCGTACGCCAGTTCCCGGGAGGCACAAACCACTTTTTGTTCGGCTGCACGAATCTCCTGCACCCTGTCTACGACCAGTTCAAAAGGATATTTTTTCTGCACGGAAGGCAAGGGGAGTTTGACATCGTTGAACTCCTTGGTTCGCACCGGAACCCAGATGGAAATGGGGTAGAGATAGAGGTAATCCCTTTCCGACACCAGGGTTACCCGAAAGCGGCCGCTCTTCTGCAGCTCAATAGCCGTCTGAACCCCCGCAAATCCGCCCCCCAGGACGAGTATTCGTTTCATGTTCAAATGTTTGAATGTTATGATCTTCTGCTCATCATCATCTGCATGATGCCACCACCGTTCCTTACCTGGGTAAAGCCAAGCTGTTGCAGGATCCGGGTGGCATAGGCTGACCGTGCCCCGGAGGCACAATAGAGGGTGATCTCCCTGGATTTGCTACCCAACTCGTTCAACCGCATCTGCAGGTCATCCAGCGGGATGTTGAGGGCGCCTGGATAGGCTCCGCCCCGAAACTCCTGAGGTGTACGGACATCCACCACCAGCGGTGCTTCCGAAGTACCCTTCGATGGTCCGGAAGGTCTTCTGGACATCATCATGCCCAATCCTCCGCCATTCTGAACATTTTCATATCCCAGCTGGACAAGGATCCTTTGGGCATAGGCCGAACGTGCACCGGAGGCGCAATAGACGACGATTTCCCGGTCGATTTCTGATCCGAGGTCGGCGAGACGGCTGGTGAGGTCATCCAGCGGGATGTTGATGGCCCCTGGATAGGCTCCGCTCCTGAATTCCTCCGGCGTACGGACATCCACGATCAATGGGGCATTCGGATCCGTTTTCTGACCGGATTGCTTCTCGGCAGCCTTTTCTGATTCCTCCAGAACCGATTTGGATTCTAAGGGTAGCAGGTCAATCTGCAAATGTCGGAATCCCACTGTGCGGGCCTGTCGCTGAAGGGAGGTGTGTCCACCCGATAGGTTGGTGACATCGGCAAATCCGGCCCCTTTGAGGATGCGGAGTGCCTGGTGACCTTTCTTGCCCGTTTCGTCATAGACAATGACCGGACGGTCGGAAGGGATCGACTGCAACTGTTGTCCGATGAATTCGAGCGGCATGTGCAGGGCTCCTTTGATGTGGCTCTTCTGGAAGGCAAAGACATCCCGAACATCGATGAAGACCGGGTGTTTTCCGGCGACAAATGCATCAAGCTCGCCCACGGTCAGCGAGGGACTGAATCCGCTGATGCGGTTTTCGGCGGTATAGGCAGCCATGTTGAGGGCATCATTGGCTGTTCCGATGGGGGGTGAATAGGCAAGGTCTAGATCGGCCAGGTCGGAGATGGTCAATTGGGTTGCGGCTGCCGTGGCAATGACATCCAGCCGTTTGTCGGCTCCTTTGTAACCCGCTGTCTGGCCGCCCAGGATGATTCCGCTGGTCTTGTCATAGACCAACTGGACGGAGACCGTCTCGGCTCCCGGGAAATAGCTGGTATGGTGCTCCTTGTGGACCACCACGGCATCGGCATCCAATCCCAGGGCCCGTGCCTGTTTCAGTGAGAGCCCGGTGATACCTGCCACGGCATCAAAAACACGGACCACAGAGGTACCCAATGCCCCCTTGTAGGGATGCTTGCCACCCATGGCATTTTCTGCCGCGATCCTTCCCTGGCGGTTGGCCGGTCCAGCCAAAGGAATCCGTACCTTTTTGCCATGAACGCGGTGATTGATCTCCACCATGTCACCTGCGGCATAGATGTCGGCATCGGAAGTCTGTAGCCATTCATTCACCAGAAGGCCGCCCGCTTCACCAATCTCCAGTCCAGCCTCTTTTGCCAGTTGCAGGGTAGGCCGAACCCCAATGGAAAGGAGTACCATGTCGGCGTCCAGCAACTTGCCATTGTCCAGTTTGACCCGGCCGGGCTGAATCTCTTTCACGCCGGCACCTGTATGGATGCCCACCCCGTAGGCCAACAGCTCGTTTTCAATGAAGCCGGCTGTCTCGGGTTCCATCAGTGACATCACATGCGGCATCATCTCCACCACGTTGACCTGAAGGTTTCTCTTGACAAGGGCTTCCACCATTTCAAGGCCGATGAAGCCACCGCCTACCACCACTGCGTTGGCCGGGTGCTTTTCCTTCAGAAAGTTGGAGATCTTGTCCATATCCTCCAGCGTCCAGAGCGAAAAGACATGACTCGCATCTGCTCCCGGAAGATCCGGTTGTATGGGGCGGCCGCCCTGTGCCAGGATCAGCTTGGTGTATTCAAATTGTTTCTGATCCCCATTCCGGGTATCCATGGCCTTTACCACATGGGCCGACCGGTCAATGGCCGAGACCAGGGTGTGGGTGTGTACCTCCACTCCGTACTGTTCATTGAAACTCTCAGGGCTCTGGAGGATCAGCTTCGAGCGGCTTTTGATATCCCCGCCAATGTAATAAGGCAATCCGCAGTTGGCGAATGAGATATCTGGTCCAGCTTCCAACAGGGTAATTTTGGCTGTGGCAGAAATTCTTCGGATACGGGCTGCGGCTGTGGCTCCTGCGGCCACTCCGCCGATGATGACTATTTTTTCCATGTAGTTGCTTCTTTTTTTGCGTGTTTCAGATGGGAAGGCTTGGCTTATTGAACCTGTGCCATCTCTTTCATGAGGTAATCCTTTGTTTTGATGCCGACAAACCGTTTGACCTCTTTGCCATTCTTCAGCAGGATCATCGTCGGTATGCTTCTTACTTTGAACTGAGCAGCCAAAGCCTGGTATTTTTCGATGTCTACCTTGCCGACCTGTCCCTTGCCCTGCAGATCTCCCGCCATCTCATTGAGGATGGGGGCCATCATCCGGCAGGGTGCGCACCAGGCAGCCCAAAAATCGACCAGGATGATCCGGTTTCGGGTGATCTGACTGAAATTTTTATCGGTCAGCGTCAGGATTTTGGGATGATCCTCAACCAAGGGAACGTTTTTAAGTTTTGCCTTGGCAACAAAATAGAGGGCAATGATTCCAATGGTAACGATTCCTAAAATGATCAGAGTGATTTGCATGTTCTGTCTGTTTTTGTGAGCGGTTTTGGGATGCGATTTGATTTTGGATAGAGGTATTTCAATTGTCGGTGCAGGGCAGCTGTCTCCTGAACTCCCCGGAAGATCTGAAGAACTTTTGCCTCTTGCAGGCAAATGACTGTCGGGACAATCATTTCTCCCTTCATCTCCTCCAGATCCATCAGGACAAGCGATTCCGGATTGTCTGCCTCCATGTCGCAGAAACAGATGTGACGAAAGGTGCGGGCAGCTGCCTCGGCCCACCGGTAGAGTGGAATGCTGTCGTGGTCCATTCGACCACAGACGATCACCACCTGCGCATGGTCGGCCAGGATTTGTCTGTATTCGGCTCTCTTCTCAAGATGTTTCAGGTTTGTGTAAAGCACCGCTGATTGATTTTCCGACAAAATTAAGGCGTTGCCGGTCGCCACGCATGAAATCGGGTACGGTGTTACACAACTTGGCAGTTGATTTTGGACAACTTTTTGATTGAATTAAACTAACTTCGTCCAAATTTCCCCCTGGTCAGATGAAAACCATTCTCGAATCCGACAGCGATTACATTTGCGACATTGAGGCCCCTTGTTTCCAATTGCTTCTTCCTGAGGAGGTGGAGCTGGTCCGTTCCTGCAAGACTCAGGTGCTGTTCAGGAAGGGGGATAGCCTGACCAAACAGGGTGCTTTTTCCTCCTATGTGCTCTTTGTGATCAAAGGAATGGCCCGCCAATACCTGGAAGGGGAGGGAGGCAGGAGTTTCAACCTGCGCATCATACAACCCGGACAATTTGTTGGGCTCTCCTCTGTTTTTACCGGAAATGTCTTTGCCTATTCTTCTGTGGCGCTGACCGATTGCCAGGTCTATCTGATCGAGAAGAGCGCCATCAAGGGGGTGATCGAACAAAACGGGCACTTTGGATTTCATCTGATCGGACGGTACATGGAGCAAAACGGCAACCTGTTTGATGCCTTGCGCAACGTGGTGTTCAAGCAGATGCATGGCAGAATGGCGGATACCCTCCTCTATCTGGATGCCGTGAGAAGTGAACATCCCGAACTCTTTCCCTTGCTGTCACGCCGTGACATTGCCGACTTTGCCGGTATTTCCATGGAGAGTGCCGTCAAACTGCTGAAGAGTTTTGAAAAAGAGGGATTGATCCGGCTGGAAGAGAGAGAGATTTGGATCGAAAACAGGGATAGCCTGTTGGAAATCAGTAAAAAAGGGTAGCTCCCGTAACTTTTCCTGTCATGCTATTCCACCTCATAGTCGATGGAGGCACGGATCATGGCATTCATGTGTTCCCCTTTGTATTCAAAACCATAGGGGATCCAATCATGTCCCAGGTTGGTCCCCCACATCATGATGCCACCCTTTTTGGAGACACTGCCCAAAACCTGCCCATAAAATCTGTGCTTCACCATCACGGGTCTGTCTGGCTCCTTCCCCGATGTCGGCAGCTCCTGCTCAAAAAAGTATGAATCACCCGAATTGACCCACTCCATGGCAACAAAGGCTCCTCCCGGGGGCAACTGGAGGTGATAGTCGGAAAGGTCGACGGTAAACCAGCCGGGTCCCGGAGCTGAAACCACCACATTTGCCTGAAGGAGGTCCTTCCCCGGTTTCA
>JAJTBP010000113.1 GCA_021286825.1 Marinilabiliales bacterium
AATCTGGTGGGCGGCACCATCGTCATCCCCCACACCCGCAGGGCCCTGGAATATTGGGAAGCCCTCCACGAATAATCCCCATGCCCACCCCCCTCGAACTGCTCTCCCCAGCGAAAAACCTGGAATGCGGACTGGCGGCCCTGCATCACGGGGCGGACGCCGTTTACATCGGTGCGCCCCGGTTCGGCGCCAGGGAGGCCGCTGGAAATTCCATCGAAGAGATTGAAAAGCTGGCCACCGAAGCCCGGCTATTTGGAGCCAAAACCTATGTGGCCCTCAACACGATCCTTTATGACCATGAGCTGGAAGAGGCCGGGCGGATGATCCACCAGGTTTACGAAGCGGGAGCAGATGCCCTCATCATCCAGGACTTTGGCATCCTGGAGATGGACCTGCCCCCCATCGCCCTGCATGCCAGTACCCAATCCCACAACTACACCGCTGAAAAACTGAAATTCCTGGCTACGGTCGGATTTGAACGGGCCGTCCTGGCACGTGAACTGTCATTGGGCCAAATCCGGAAAATCGCGAACCAGACGCCCATTCAACTGGAAGCTTTCGTCCATGGCTCCCTCTGCGTCTCCTTGAGCGGACAATGCTACATGAGTCATGCACAGGGGGGAAGGAGTGCCAACAGGGGCGCATGTGCTCAGCCTTGCCGGAAAAAATACACCCTGACAGATGCCACGGGAAGGGTCTTGGAGCAGGACAAACACCTCCTATCCTTGCGCGACATGAACCGATCGGCCTCTCTGGAAGAGATGGCCGACGCCGGTATCACCTCCTTCAAAATTGAGGGGCGCCTCAAAGAGGTTGACTACGTGAAGAACATCACAGCCCATTACCGCAAACTGCTGGATGAGTTGCTGACCAACAATCCAACCTATCAACCCGCTTCACGGGGAACCTGCAGCTTCTCCTTCGTGCCGGATCCCGCCCGGACTTTCCACAGGGGGGCCACCGAATATTTCCTTCGGGGAAGAAAAGAGCCGGTGGCCCGCTTCGAGAGCCCAAAATCAACAGGGGAATGGCTGGGCATCGTGACGGCTGTCAAGAGGGAGGCCTTTCAATTGCAGGGATCGGCAACCCTTGTCAACAACGATGGTCTCACCTTCCTCAACAAAGCAGGGGATTCCGTCGGACTGAAAGTGAACAAATGCGAAAATGGCTGGATCTACCCCGACCGCATGAACGGTATCTACACCGGAGCATCCGTCTCCCGCAACATGGACCATGCCTTTCAAATGATCCTGAGCAAGAAGACCTCTGAACGAAAACTACCGCTCGACCTGCGGCTATCCCGCCAGGAAGAGGGTTTCAGACTGGAGACAACCATCGGGGAGAAAACCATGGCATTTGATCTCCCCATGCCGGCAACCGCGGCAAGAGAGGTGGAAAAATCAAGGTCCAACATCTTGCAGCAATTGTCCAGGTCGGGCGATACCCCCTTCAAAATTGGGGAGATCGACACCGGAGCCAATGAAGCCTACTTTTTCACAAACGGTCAGCTGAATGAACTTCGCCGTGGTCTGCTCCAACGGGTGGAAGCAGAACTCAGACAACGACCTTCCGTTGAACCGGCCCATTTCAGACACAAGGCTCCGTTGGAAAGGGTTCCATTCCCGATGGAGGCAACGACCTATGAGTTGAATGTTTCCAACCGACTGGCCCAATCGTTTTACCGGAAACACGGGGTCGAAAATCCCCAGGCAGCCGTTGAAAAAAGGGCTCCCGAAGGCAGACTTCAGGTGATGGTGACCAAACATTGTCTCCGGCACGAATTGGGCATGTGCCACAAATTCGGTGGCACAGATCCCGATGCAGGTCTGCTGCCTTTTCGGCTTCGGGATGGCGAGACCACCTACACCCTCGAATTCGACTGCGACCATTGTCTGATGAAGATCTTCAGATAAAATGTGTACTTTGCCATTGAAATGACCGGAATCCGGAGGCAATCATTTTACGTCACTCCATACAATTTTCAGTGGCACCTGATGCCAATTGCCGGAACGTCTCCCGGATTTAGAAACCCAGGCAATACCTGACCCCATGGAGCTATACCTCGACCTTTTGCCCAAAAGAGAAAAATCCCGTTTCCAGCTGGTCCTGGGAATCGTGACGCTTCTCTTAGGAATCAGTTACCTCCTGTTTCTGTGGATCTCCCATAAAGAATATTTTCTCCCATTGGGTCTGTACATGATCCTGCTTGGGATCAACAGCGTTTTGATGGGTCTGGGTTATCATGCCGAGCGACTTTTCGGGAAGGCTTTCATCTGTGTCAATGAGGAGATCATTGCCCTCAAACCCGGAGTGATGCAAAGAGAGAGGCGATTGTATTGGAAGGATATTCAATCGATTCATTATCAATTAAACAAGTTCCGAATGGTGTTGACAGACGGAACCACAAGGGAATGGAAGCTTTCCAGTCTCGAATATGCCATCCTCATCAGGACCCGCCAGGCCATCCTGGAAATGGCTGCCCGGAAAGGAATTGAGATCGTTCCGTAGCCTACCGGCCTTTGCCGCTTTCACGGAATGGAGACACCTGCCTTGAGTCCAAGGCTCCCTCCCTTCCTTGTGCAGCGATCGGTTTCACTGCCTTTTTGCACACGGTCGCGCCATATTTTGACCCCCGGACTGCCAATTTTTTCAAATGTTTCCTACCTTCGACCCCCGATAAATTCAAGCAAAAAATTAGCTGCTACTTTTCACCATGAAATCCATTACAAAATCCATCTACACCCTGCTGTTGGCCGCTTGGGTGTTATCCATCGGCCATTCCACCTCCTTTGCTCAGGAGCAATACAAGGAGAATAAAAAAGTTACCGCCGTCGAAGAATACAAGGGTAACGGCAATTTCTATCCTGTCGCACAGTATGATCAGGTCAAACCCGGGAAAAAACCGAAAAATGTGATTCTCTTCATCGGGGATGGCATGGGACTGGCCCATATCTATGCCTCCATGACCGCCAACGGCGGATCGCTGTTTCTTCAGAATTTCACCCACGTTGGCTTTTCGAAGACCTACTCGGCTTCCGATTATGTGACGGATTCGGGTGCCGGGGGTACCGCCCTGGCCTGTGGTGTCAAGACCTACAATGGGGCCATTGGCGTCGATGCCAACAAACAACCGGTTCCCAGCATTCGGGAACTGGCCGAAAAGAAGGGACTAAAAACGGGTTTGGTCAGCACTTCGGCCATCAACCACGCCACACCCGCCTCCTTCCTCTCCCATCAGGCTTCGAGAAGCAACTACGACGAGATCGCAGCCGACTTCCTCAACACCCAGATCGACGTATTCATCGGGGGGGGTGTTCGCTTCTTTGAGAAACGGAAAGATGGCCGGAATTTGTCGAAAGAGCTGCGCGACAAAGGTTATCAGGTGTTGTACAAGATGGACGACATCAGCAAGGTTACCTCAGGCAAACTGGCCGGACTGACAGCCGATGAGCACAATCCGCCCATGCCTGAAAGAGGGGAAATGCTGGTTCCTGCGACTCAGACGGCCATCAACCTGCTCTCCCAGAGCAAAAAAGGATTCTTCCTGATGGTGGAAGGTTCTGAGATCGATTTCCTGGCCCACAACAACCATGCCCCGGGGTTGATCCGGGAAACCCTCGATATGGACAGGGCCATCGGTGCCGCACTGGCCTTTGCTGCAAAAAACAAGGAGACGCTGATTGTCGTCACCGCCGATCACGAAACGGGCGGATTGACCCTGGTGGAGGGGAACAACAAAGCCGGAGATGTGACGGGAAAATTCTCTAGTCCGGAACATACCGGCATCTGCGTCCCGGTCTTTGCCTTCGGGCCGGGTGCTGAGCAGTTCGGCGGTTTCATGGAGAATACCGAAGTGGCCAACAAAATGATGAAACTGTTGGGCGTAAAATAATCGCTCCGTGGTAAGCGGCCGGATCGTGGATCCTCTTCATCAGGATGCACGATCCGGAACCCTTTCCTGGCGAAGAAAGAGAGGGACTCCCCCACAGTTTAGGGCTCAATGCAGATCTGTTTGCCAAAGATCCGGACCACATCACCCGCCCGGAGTTTGGCCCGCTTCCGGGATTCCGGCTGACCATTCAAGGTCACCTCGCCCGCCTCAACCATCATCTTCGCCTCACCACCGGATGCGGCAATGCGCAACAATTTGAGCAGTTTGATCAGCTCGATGAATTCTGCCCCTTTCAACGGAAAATTTATCATGGTCTTACATTTGATCGGTTCATGGGTTCGGGTTGGTCACATCATTGCCTCAATTTCGGCCCTGACCTTCCCCGGCAAGGATGCCAGTACCAGGGCATAGGAGTGGTCGATCATCTCCTTCACCAGACTGTCGGGCAGGTTGCCTTCCAGTAGGATGGTGTTCCAATGCTTCTTGTTCATATGGTATCCCGGCAAGATGGCCTCGTAATGTTCCCGCAGGTCGAGTGCCCTTTCCGGATCACATTTCAGGTTGACAGAGGCATTGCGTTCCAGGTTGATCAAAGCAAAAATCTTGCCCCCCACCCGCAATACCAGGGTGGTCTCATCGAAGGGAAAATCCTCCGTCACCCCTTTGTTTGCCAAACCTTGCAACCTTACCTCTTCTACATTCATGTTTTTATTTTTTCCGCCTCCGCGGATCGCAGGGCGTATGTTAGTTCACCGGGGGAATAAAGGCCCCCATAAAATGGTCCAGGTGATGGGTGCCATCCCGCATCAACACGACCGAAACGACATCAAACCGCGTTTCCCGATCCTCCTGATGCAAATTCAGCCAGGCATCCGCTGCTGCCACCAGGTGCCGGATCTTACCGGTGGTGACGGCCTCCCAAGGCTCTTCCTGGAAATCCTCAAAGCGGGTCTTCACCTCAACCATGACGATCTCCTCCCCCATGGAGGCCACGATGTCCAACTCCCTGTGGCCATAATGCCAGTTGACTGACAAGATCGAATATCCCTGGCTTTCAAGGTATTCCCTGGCCAGCTCTTCTCCCCGTCGCCCATGGTTGCGGGCCGTCTCACCTTCCTGAGGCTCTTTCATCTCAGAAGGGATCTCCCGGCTGACCAAATCTCACCCCTTGGGCATCTACCTCCATGAACGCCTCAGCCCCCATCAACAACGGGTGATTGGGCATCTCGTGCCCGGCAGGAAACCCAAAGATTACCGGATAATCGTACCCCGAGACGGCATCCAGGATGGTCTCGTAGGCATTCATCCCAAAGGGGACAGCACTCGGCTTGGTATCCGTGAAATAGCCCACCACAAGGCCGGCCAGTTGTTCCAGCACCTTTCCGAAACGAAGGTTCATCATCATCCGATCGATGTGGTAATCGAATTCAAGGATATCCTCCAAAAAAAGAATCTTGTTCCGAAAATCGGGGTCAAGGGTCGTGCCCCTCACCCCATAGATCAACGAGAGATTGCCACCGGTAAGGATACCTGAGGCTTTCCCGGACCGGTTGAGCGGATGAGGCGCTAGGTTCAGGAGATAGGGTTCGCCCTTCAACATCGAAAGCATCTGCTCAAAACTGATGCTCTGTCTTCCCTCTTCAAAGAAAAAAGCCGACATCACACCGTGAATGGAGGCGATCCCCTGGCACGTAAGATAGGAATGAAAAACCGTGATGTCGCTGAATCCTACCATCCACTTGGGATGCTTCAGAAACCGACTCCAGTCGAGCCGCATGAAGGTACGCAACGATCCGTATCCGCCCCGGGTAAAGAAGATGGCCTTGACGGCAGGATCATCAAGCGCTTGTTGCAGATCGGCTGACCGCTCTTCATCACTGCCCGAATATTGGTAATGCTGCCCCAGGGCATGCGCCGACAATTCAACCAGAAACCCATGCTCCCGTAGGAGGGCGGCTGCCTTGTGGACAACCTCCGGATCGATTTTCCCTGCCGGGGAAACCATGGCTATCTTATCTCCTATTTCGAGTGGGGCTGGCCGGATCATGGTTGTGCTTTTTAACAAAGATAACCCAAAAAAATCAGGAGTGGTAATTCAAAGGATCAGAGGGTCTGTTCGGCCAATAACTTCCCGATTACGGCTGGAAAATGTTCCATCTCGAGCCGATGGATCTTGCCGGCAAGGATCTCAGGCGTATCCCCCGGAAGCACCTCACAGGTGGCTTGAAAGAGGATGCGGCCATGGTCATACTCCTCATCCACCAGGTGAATGGTGATGCCCGATTGCTTCTCTCCGGCGGCAACCACCGCCTGGTGCACATGCTCCCCATACATCCCCTTCCCTCCATAGGCCGGGAGCAGGGCCGGATGGATGTTCACCACAGTAAAGGCCCTGACATATTTGGGAGGGACCAACAACAGAAAACCGGCCAGTACGATGAGGTCGATCGACCGGCTTTGAAACTCCTCCAAAAGAAGATCCGTTTCGCTAAACTCCCGACGTGAAAAACTGCGCGACTCCACCCCCAATCCCAAGGCTCTTTTCAGGACAAAAGCCTCGGGTTTATTCGACCAAACGGAGTCGATACACACCTCCGGATGACCCTGAAAATAACGTATGATATTTTCTGCATTTGTTCCTGATCCCGAAGCCAATATTGCTATCTTTTTCATATTCTGTGGATTACAGCGATGCTTTTTTGAACTTTCGAACTCTTTATTCTACATAATTTCGAATCAGGCAAAATTGAGGTCAAAAGCGTTACATTCTTTAACAAATATTTGGAAGTTAGTTTTGTTTCTTCGTTTCTTTGCAATCGCTGAAAATTTCAGTGTGTAAAATTAACAATAGTAAACACGTAAAATTAAAAAATTATGTCTGACATTACGGCTAAGGTAAAAGCAATCATTGTTGATAAACTTGGTGTTGACGAAAGCGAAGTAACTCCGGAAGCCTCCTTCACTAATGATCTGGGCGCTGATTCACTGGACACTGTTGAGTTGATCATGGAATTCGAAAAAGAGTTCGGCATTGCTATTCCGGATGATCAAGCAGAAAAAATTGGCACAGTAGGCGACGCCATCAATTACATTACTGAGAACGCGAAGTAAAAAGTCAGGCCTTACTAAATATGGAATTAAAACGAGTTGTTGTAACCGGTCTGGGCACAATCAACCCGCTTGGCAAAAACATCGACGAATTTTGGGAAGGCCTGAGGAATGGGGTCAGCGGTGCGGGCCCCATTACTCGTTTTGATGCCTCCAAGTTCAAGACACATTTCGCCTGCGAAATCAAGAATTTCGATCCGAATGCCTATTTAAACCGGAAGGAAGTGCAGAAGCATGATTTGTATGCACAGTTCGCCTACATTGCTGCGGCACAAGCCATTGCGCATTCAGGACTGGATCTCGCAACCCTCGACAAAGACAATGTCGGCGTGATCTGGGGTGCTGGAATCGCGGGATTGGATCCTTTTTATCAATCCGTTACCGATTTCAACAGCAATCTTGAGAATCCAAGGTTTTCTCCTTTCTTTATTCCGAAGATGATTGCCAACATGGCCAGTGGAAACATTGCCATGCAATACGGGTTCCGTGGTCCGACGATCACCACCGTTACAGCCTGTGCCTCTGCCACCCATGCGATGATCGATGCCGCCACCTACATTCGGTTAGGCAAAGCCAAGATTTTTGTCACCGGAGGTTCGGAAGCAGCCATCACACAGGCCGGAGTCGGAGGTTTCAATGCAATGCATGCCCTCTCAACTCGTAACGATGACCCCAAGACGGCTTCCCGCCCTTTCGACAAAGACAGGGATGGTTTCGTCATGGGTGAAGGTTCCGGTGCGCTTGTGCTGGAAGAGTATGAACATGCGATTGCCAGAGGTGCTACCATCTATGCCGAATTGGTCGGTTGCGGAATGTCAACGGATGCCTATCACATGACGGCTCCGGACCCCGAAGGAGGTGGTGCTGCCCTTGTAATGAACAGGGCGCTGGAAGATGCCGGCATCAAACCGGAAGATATTGACTACATCAACGTACACGGTACGTCAACCGGACTGGGAGACATCGCGGAACCCAAAGCCATTCGCCGGGTCTTTGGTGAGCACATTTACAAGGTCTCGATCAGCGCAACAAAATCCATGACGGGTCACCTTCTGGGTGCAGCCGGTGCCGTGGAAGCGATTGCCTGCATCATGGCCATGAAATATGGCATCATCCCGCCGACCATCAATCAGTTCGAATTGGATCCCGAAGTCGATCCCAAAGTCGATTTTACCTTTAACCATGCCAAGGAACGCAACATCCGGTATGCTTTGAGCAATACCTTCGGATTTGGCGGACACAACGGCACTGTTATTTTCAAAAAATTAGACTGAACGTGTTTCGGAATCTCAGATACAGAATAAAACTCTTTCCCTCCAAAAGGAAAGGGTTTTATTCGTTTATACGAGAGCTAACAGGTCATAGTCCGCTGAAATTCAAGCTGTATGACATTGCCTTCATCCACAAATCGGCCTCTTATGTCGACAAAATGGGCAACACCGTCAACAACGAACGGCTCGAATATCTGGGAGATGCTGTCCTGGGCGCCATCGTGGCTGAGTACCTCTACAACCGGTTCCCGTTCAAGGATGAGGGATTCCTGACCCAACTCCGTTCCAGGATCGTCAACCGCAATTTCCTGACCCAACTTACCTTCAAGATGAAGCTGAACACGCTGGTCGTCTCCAATGCCGGTTCAGTGAATGAGTCCAGCCACCTCTACGGCGACCTGCTGGAGGCATTCATCGGTGCACTCTATCTGGATTGCGGCTATGCGGTGACCAAGGAGTTCGTGACAAAAAAGATACTCACCCAATATGTCGACATCCGTGAAATGGAGTCGCTCGACACCAACTACAAGAGCCAACTGATTGAATGGGGTCAGAAAAACAAACAGGAGGTCGAATTCAAAACCAACGACACTCCGGATACAGGAAATGAAAAGATGCCTTTCGTCTGCAGCGCCTGTATCGATGGCAAGGTGCTCGGCAAAGGAGGAGGCTACTCCAAAAAAGAGGCCCAACAGAATGCCGCCAGAAAAGCCTTGGACAAGCTGGCCCTTCAGGAGACCACAGACCCATCCCTTTGACACCCCAACTGCCCATCGCTCCTCCCTTGCAAAGGCCCTTCCCGTGGCCCCACTCCATGCATTTTGACCGCTACGCTGGCATCTGACCGGATCACTCCCCGCTGGCTGTTAAATATTGTTAAGGAGTCGCTTCTCAACGAATTATAAGCTATATATTTGTTTTATGAGCAAAAAAATGATCAACATCCTTGCCATCGTGATGGCCATCTCTGTGGCCGTAATGGTATGGGTACAGCTGCTCACGATCAACAAAACCGTTGAACTTCAGGAAAAGGACTTCAGCTACGTCGTGAACCTGGCGCTACATGAGGTCACCGACGGACTGGTCAACGAAGAGGCCAAACTGTTCTACATCCTCGAGCAATCGGATTATGTCTCCGAGAGCTCCTCCTCTGCAGGCATTAGCCTCTATCCCTATGCCAGTCCGACCGAATCCCTGAACAAGCTGAAACGATCCGGCGAATTGACCGCCACCCGGAACAAGAAGAGTGTGCGCGCCATGAATGGGTACATCGAACTGCAACAGTCGATGACCACCCTGACCATCCCCAGCATGCAGAGCTCATACAACCGCCGGAGCGAGATGCAATCCCAGGCCTTACGTTACCAGATTTTCATCATGGAACGCTCCGAAATGAACATTGCCGATCGGATTGCTTCATCCGAAGCGCTGAAAATCAGACTTGAAGAGGAGATGAAATCCAAAGATGTGAACCTCGCCTTTAAGTATTGCGTCAAAACTGCGGTCAACGGAAAGATGGAGATAGCCTTCGGCGACAAGGATTACCACCCCTCCAAGGGAACCCGTGAATACAAAACCCTTCTGTTTGCCGAGGAACAATCACCCAAACCCAATTTTCTCTACATCTACTTCCCCGACCACTATGCCGAACAGATCAAGGCAACATCCGATTTCGTGCTGCCCTCCATCTTGCTGACCATCATTATTATCGGTATCTTCGTCTTCACCCTGCAGATCATCCTGCGGCAAAAGAAATTGTCCCAGATCAAAAACGATTTCATCAACAACATGACCCATGAGTTGAAGACGCCGATCTCAACGATTTCTCTTGCCTCACAGATGCTCAAGGACAACTCGCTGGTTCATTCGCCCACCACCATCGACCACATCTCGGGTGTCATCCTCGACGAAAGCAAACGTTTGAGTAACCAGGTAGAGAAAGTGCTCCAGATGGCGGTCTTCAATGAAGGAAAGCTCAAACTGAAATTCTCCGAGATCGAATTGAACCAGATCGTGGCGCAGGCTGCTGCCAATTTTGAGATCCGGGTCACCAATGCCAATGGAACCCTCGAATCCCATCTGACGGAATCCGACACCACCATCCTCGGCGACGAAGTTCACATCACAAACGTGATTTACAACTTACTGGACAACGCCGAAAAATACAGCAAGGAGTCTCCCAGGATTGAGATCATGACAGAAAACAGGGGCAACTGGATCGTGGTTCAGATCAAAGACAATGGC
>JAJTBP010000114.1 GCA_021286825.1 Marinilabiliales bacterium
TTCGAAAGTTTGGACACAAAAAAAGAGGCCCGATGGACCTCTTTTTTGGCTCCTCAGGTAGGACTTGAACCTACGACCTACGGATTAACAGTCCGCCGCTCTAACCGACTGAGCTACTAAGGAGTTTGCTACTTTGTTAATTTTCCAAAGCGTTGCAAAAATAATACCTTTTTCATAAAATGGAAATATATTTGCAAAAATTCATTGAAAATAATGGCCACTATGGGGAACTTAAAAATACTCGGCATCGGCAATGCGTTGGTGGATATTGTCACCATGCTGAATGACGATCAGATTATCAACAGATTGGAACTGCCCAAGGGAAGCATGACGCTTGTCGAACGAGAACTTTCCGACCGGATTCAGGAAGAAATTGCAGCCGAAAAGCGGTTGTTGGTCACCGGTGGATCGGTCGCCAATGCGATCAACGGAATCGCCAATTTGGGTGTTTCCTGTGGCTTCCTGGGTGCCATCGGGAAGGATGAACTGGGAAAGTTGTTCGAAGAGGAACAGATCGGTCAGGGCATCACCCCGCTCCTGCTCCATTCGGAATTACCTACCGGCAGGGCTGTTGGATTGGTGGAACCGGGAGGAGAACGGACTTTCGCCACCTACCTGGGTGCTGCGTCGGATCTCCATCCGAAAGACATTACCGAAGCGCGGCTTCGGCCCTATGATATTTTCTTCATCGAGGGATACCTTGTCTACAATCATGAACTGATCCGGGCAGCTGCCGAAACAGCCAAAGCGGCCGGACTGAAGATTGCACTCGACCTTTCCAGTTACAATGTGGTGGAGGCCAACAGGTCGGTGTTGAACGAATTGGTAGACCGATATGTCGACATCATCTTTGCCAACGAGGAGGAGGCAAAGGCCTTTACCGGACTGGATCCGCTGGCAGCAGTCGAGAATCTGGCCGGAAGGTGTGAATATGCCGTGGTGAAGATTGGAAGCGAAGGGGCCTTTGTGAGACATCACAACCTCTTTTATCGCATTCCTGCAGCCGGCGACCTGGTGGTGGACACGACCGGTGCAGGGGATTTCTTTGCCGCAGGTTTCCTGGC
Source organism: Marinilabiliales bacterium (assembly GCA_021286825.1). GTDB lineage: Bacteria > Bacteroidota > Bacteroidia > Bacteroidales > Prolixibacteraceae > CAINVV01. The sequence goes on from JAJTBP010000114.1 coordinate 1,065, forward strand.
GGGGATCGCCAAGGGATATTCTCTGGAAAAATGCGGCCGGCTAGGGGCTTTGCTTGCTTCGCGTGTCATCCGGGTTCCGGGTGCCAAACTGGATGGTGCGGAATGGCAGGGCATCCGGACACTCGAAGCAACGATCTGACGAGAACTTACAAACTTTTGTTGAGGGATGCTGCGGAAAATTGCCAGAGGCGACGGATATCCGGCAGCGATCCCCCGTTATCCTCATACAACCCATGGGAAAAATCAACTGGAAACCGGGCAATATGGTCTACCCGTTGCCGGCAGCCTTGATCAGCTGCGGTTCGGAGCCTGAAACCTACAACCTCATCACCGTATCCTGGATCGGCACCCTGTGTACCGATCCTCCCATGTGCTACATCTCGGTGCGACCCGGAAGGCACTCCTCAGAGATCCTCAAACAACAAGGGGAGTTCGTCATCAATCTGACAACCAAGGATATGGCCAGAGCCACCGATTGGTGTGGGGTCAGATCGGGCCGTGACTACAACAAATTTCGCGAGAGCGGACTGACCCCCCTGCCGGCAACGGTGGTGAATTGTCCGATCGTTGCAGAATCTCCGGTCAGCATCGAATGCAAAGTCAGGGAGGTAAGACCCTTGGGCACCCACGACCTTTTCATCGCCGACGTCGTGAATGTAATCGCTGATGACCGCTTCATCGATCCGGAGTCGGGCGCCATGGACCTGGAGACGGCCGGATTGATCGCCTATTCGCACGGGAACTATTACGAATTGGGGAAAAAGATCGGCAAATTCGGGTGGTCCGTGATGAAGGAGAAGACGCGGAGAAGACAGGGAAGGGAGTAGGGAGACCGGAGACCGGAGACGGGAGTCGGGAGTCGGGAGTCGGGAGACGGGTTTTTGCAATTTTTGGCGTTGGGAATTGGGCACTTTCTTTATCTTTACTGTTCCGTATTCCTCATTTGAAACAACCGATCCTACCATGAAAGCACTCGAAAAGATATCCGAAAACAAGTTTTATTCTGCCGTGAACATGGGCGACCTGAAGGCGCTGTCCGATTATTCACTGGTCCATCCCATTACCGGAAGGGTAATCGAAGGAAAAGTTTTCCTGAAAGATGCGACAGCCGCAACCGGAACGGAGATCTCCTTCAATGCCCTGCCTCCGCATGCCGAACAGCCCTATTTTCATCTTCACAGAAAAAATGAGGAGACCTACATCATCTTGAGCGGGTCGGGTTTTTTCCAGGTCGACGAGGATTGTTTTGCCATCAAAAGCGGCAGTGTGATTCGGGTCGCACCCCAGGGCAAGCGCGGCATTCGCAACGAGGCGGATGAAGCCATGATTTACCTGGTCATCCAATCCAGGGAACATTCGCTGGAAGAACACACCACCGCCGATGGTGAACGCGTGCCGGTCGAGCCGAAATGGAGATAATCCTGGTGAACTACTCCAACGAAACCTCAGATGGCGCCTTCCCGAACACTTTCCAAACAAACCTTTACCTCGCAAATTTTTTGCCTGCTTCTTGCGGTCGTATCCCTATCCTGCAGTAAAAAGGCTCCCATCGGACAATGGGAAAACAACATCCAACTCTCTCAGAATGAGGTGATCTTTGGCAGTCAGAAGGACTCCATAACCCTTTCTGCCAAAGGAAGTTACTGGTGGATCAACCTTGCCTGGTCGGGCGATGACAAATATCGGGGTGAACCTTCACAAAATCCTGCATCCGTGGGATATACCATAGATCTGGGGTATGGGCGGGTAGAACGGACCGGAACCCATGCGCTGTTCATCCGTCTCAATGCCAATCCCAACAAGACTGAAAGGGTCGTGCACATTGAACTCGAAGCAGGCGATTACTTTGACCTTGTGACCATCACCCAGAAAGCTTCTCCATAAAAATCCGATGCAACCGCCCATCCTGTTGAAGTTTTCGACAACCCGGATTACTTGTCATGGGGAGATTGCCGCCAAAAAGAAGCCTATGTCGCCATCATATCCTTGCGATTGAGGAGCGGTGCTTCATTCGGTATCATTGTGGCAGGGGGGGGTAGTTGAAGGGAGTGAAGGGAGTGAAGGGAGTGAGGGGATTGAAGGGATTGAAGGGAGTGAAGGGAGTGAAGGGATTGAGGGGAGTGAGGGGATTGAAGGGAGTGAAGGGAGTGAAGGGATTGAAGGGATTGTTTACTTTTTATGAAAAAACTGAGATTTTGCATCAGGAATCAGGTTTTTGTTCAATTCAATTGATTACATTTGGAATAACCGAACCCAACAAATTTCATTGACGACCTAAACAAATCCTCCTCCCGGCACCTTCCCTGACGGATCGAGCTTTGTGCGTGAAAAGACGAACTGCTCACCCGAAAACCATTGCTCCGGAAGTTGTGGACATGGAAAGGCCAACCTAAACAAATCGCATTTTATGAAACGAACCCTGATGTTTCTAAGGATCTCATGGCTGGTCATGACAGCGGGTATGTACTTACCCATTTCGGCATGGGCCTTTCAGTCGGGTCCATTTCAACCGGGTGAGTTAAAAATCGATTGTTTGTTGACCAACAAATCGAATGTTTCAGATATGCCGTTTATGGTTCGCAACAATTGTCTGTATGTCATTCAGATGTCGGCCAACGAAACAGACAATCTGGCCAATTCCGATCCGGAGGACTACAAACGATTTCAGGAATCGGTCATCAACAACTCCCTCCATGTGCTGGATCTGGTAGAAAAATTGGGGATCCGGAATTTTTGGTCGGACGCCCGTTTCATTCGCTACTTTGGGAACGGCAAAGAGTGGTTTCTGGATACCCGCGTCTGTGATGTCAAGGGAGTTTATTGCATTCTCTTTCATGCCGAGAAGAGACCCCTGCTTATCCGCATGGATCAGCTCAGCGAGACGTTGCTGGAGCAATATTTCAATTGAGCGAGAAGAGATCGCAATACGTGTGGAGAGCTTCGTCCCTATCCGATCCCTTTGGTAGCGACGAAAAGTGTCTGAGACCGTGTACACCGGAAAGCCGGCAGAACCCTTTGCCAACTGTTTAAGATTTACACAGTCGACCTTTCGGACCATAAATAAAACGGCCATCCCTCACTAAAAGTTAACCTCTTGATATAAATTAGGATAAGTGGTTAATTTATCATACATAATATTCAAGAATTGATCATTGAATGGCTTGGATTTCCTTTAACTTCAAGCTGTTTTTTCTGCCCGTTCATCTCCCAAAGGTGAACGATCCTTTTCAAATACTAACTAAATTTTTTCACAAAGTCATGGAAAGAAGAATCCTGCAAATGTTTTTGCTGGGTGTGCTTGTTCTTTTTTCAGCGAGCCTATTTGCCCAGAGTGACGTTTCCGGTGTGGTCAAAAACACCACCGGTGAACTATTGCCGGGGGTTACCGTTCAGGTGAAGGGTACCTCGACCGGCGTTATTACCGATGTGGACGGCAAGTACAAGATCAAAGTGCCCAATGCACAAGCCGTCCTCACTTTTTCCTTCATTGGAATGCAAAGTCAGGAGATTGCCGTGAACGGTGGTAAAACCGTTAACGTGGTGATGTCTGAGACAACCATTGGTGTCAAAGAGGTCGTAGTAACTGCCCTCGGCCTCAAGCGCGAAAAGAAAGCATTGGGTTACTCGGTTGGTGAGGTAAAATCCGAGATGATGGCCCGCGTTCCCCAGAAGGATCTGTTGGGATCGCTGGCCGGGAAAATGTCCGGCGTGAAGATTACCAACACCTCCAATGATGTCAATGGAGACACCTATGTAAACATCCGAGGCATCACCTCCCTTGCCGGCAACAACGCTCCGTTGGTCATTGTCGATGGTGTACCGACCGGAGATCAGAAAGTGATGAAGGACATCAGTCCGAATGACATCGAAACGGTTTCCGTCTTGAAGGGGCCCAGTGCTGCTGCGCTGTATGGTTCCCGAGCCGGGAATGGCGTCATCCTGATCACCAGCAAATCCGGCAAATTGTTGCACAACGGGATCGGAGTAGATGTCAGTTTTGGAACGACCTTTTCGAAACCCTACCGCTACATTGACCTGCAGCACCGGTTTACCACTGGGATCAGCGGGGTCTTGAATGAAAACTCCTATCAGCAATGGAATGGACCGGAAGAGGGGGTTTCGGCAGTTCAGTGGAATACCAATGGAGTGGCACAACCGCTGAAATTCTATGACAATTCGCTGCGAGACTATTTCCAAACGGGAGTTGAGCGCGTTTACGATGCCAGTGTCAATGGATCCTACGAAAAGGGAACTTTCCGCATTTCCATGACCCATCTGGATGCCAAAGGGGTTTATCCAGGTGTTGAACTGAACCGCAATGGCATCAACATGGCAGTTACCTACAACATCACCCCTAAGGTCAAACTCTCGGCCAATGTGGATCTATCCAATCCCTATTCGGACAATTATCCGGTCAAGAATGGCGGGGATACGCAATACATGGCCGTATACCAGGTTGCACCGCATGTCAACATCAACGATCTGAGAGATTATTGGAAGATACCGAATGTGTTGCAGCGAAGTGTCAACACGGCCCATGACAACCCCTGGTTTGCCGCCTATGAGTTAAAGGACGGTTTTGACAGGTTCCGTGTCTTCGGGAATGTCAAACTGGATTATCAGATCCTCAAAGATCTGAAACTGATGGGTCGCTATGCGTTCAACAGCAACAATGAAAAGCGGGTCTATCGACAGGCGTGGTCCAGTTACGGAGGTGACGGTGGCGGGCAGAACAAACCACAGGGAACCTACAATGAATCCATCAGCAACCTGCGTGAGATGAACACCGACTATCTCCTCTCCTACACGAAAAAGATCGGGAAATTTCAGCTGGATCCTTCGGTGGGCGGCAACATCATGACGCAAAGGAGTTACAACATGAATGCTGGAGGCGATCCGCTTGTATTGGCCGGATTGTATACCCTGAACAATGTAAACAGGAACGGTTTGTCCTATTCCGACAACATCTTCAAGAAGGACATCTACAGCCTCTACGGATTGCTGAATGCCAGCTACAACAACATGATTTTTCTGGAAGCTACTGCCAGAAATGACTGGTCCAGTACCCTTCCGGTGAACAACAGATCCTACTTTTATCCCTCTGCCTCGCTGAGTGCCTTACTCAATGAGATGATCCATATGCCTTCATGGATTTCACTGGCGAAGATCCGGACGGGTGTTTCCCAGGTGGGTAAAGACACCAATCCCTATGTCATCGCAACGGTTCTCAACCAGGGAACCTGGGGCAGCAACACCACCTATACGGTTCCTTCCAGTCTGCCCAACATCAACCTCAAACCGGAGATTTCCAGTGCCTTTGAAGTGGGAGCCGATCTGGCCGTTTTGTCCAATCGTCTGAGCATGGATTTCACCTATTACAAGGTTCAAAACCGGAACCAGATTCTGAATGCAGCCACATCTGCCTTCTCCGGTTACACTTCGGCTACCATCAATGCAGGAAATGTAGAGAACCGTGGGGTTGAAATCGGTCTGAATGCGACGCCTTACAAGACCAAGGATTGGACCTGGGATGTCAGTGTAAACTTCACCCGGGAGAGAAGTCGGTTGAAAGAGTTGACTCCAGGGATCAACCAATTCCAGTTTTGGGAAAGTACTTCGGTCTATGCCTGGACCAAAGTCGGCGATTACATCGGAGACATCTATACCCGTGACATGGTTCGTGTGCAGGATGGTCCATACAAAGGGTGGCCATTGCTGGATGCCAACGGCAAACTGCAGATCAACAACTCGGCGGCGATCAAGGCAGGCAATTACATGCATGATTTCATGGCCGGATTGCAGACCAGTTTGAACTACAAGAACATCTCACTTTCGTTGAGCTTTGACTGGCGTCAGGGTGGAAAATACTACGATCAGACGATGATGCGCCTCGCCAGGGCCGGGAAAATCGAATTTTTCCACGACAATGCCAACTCCAGCACCTTTACCGGTATTCTGAACAACAACAGTTTCAATGGTGACCTGGCTGCCCTGGCCAATGAGCTCAAGTCCCATCCTGAGCTCTACCAGCAGGATGTCTGGGTTGGGGGTCGGACCAAAGACCTTGGCGGTTTTCTTTACAGCAACGGGGTGTACGAGGGAGCATTTTTCCCGGGCGTCATCTCTGACGGGAAAGGCGGATACATCGAAAATTTCGGACAAGCCGGCACCAAATTTGTCAAGGCTTATGACATTTTCCAGCCTTCCGGCGGATACTGGAATACAGCCACCCGCTACAAATGGATCTACGATGCTTCCTTTGTCAAACTGAGGGAGGTCGCCATTTCCTACACACTTCCCAAGAAATGGGCGGGCAAGATTTTCACCGAGAACGTCACGGTCTCAGCCTTCATGAAAAACATCGTGCTGTGGGCAGCCAACAAAACCAACCAGGATCCTGAATCGATCTACAACCAAAGCGGAAGTGATCCAAAACAGGGCCTTAGCTTGTGGAATGCCTCTCCCATCGTGATGCCTGTCGGATTTAAGATCAATGTCACTTTCTAATCTGCGGATTCGCATACATTCCATTTATCATGAGAAGAAAAAACATGGATGAAGAGACCGATCAAGCCCTTTGGGGGTTGTTGCATCGGCTCACGCCTGTAGTTTCCGTTCCTAGCATAAAAAAAGTCAATCAGATGAAAAAGCTTAAATACAGATTGTTCAGCATTGTCACGATGATTGTCATGCTGACTGCCTCCTGTCATGATCTGACAGAGATCAACACCAGCCCTAACCAGCTGAATGCAAACGACATCAATGTCAAATACGTACTCACTTCCGTGCTTTCCAGTTCGGCCACCAACTACATCCGCAACAATGTATACGGTGCCACCGTCACTTTTGCCGAAGCGATGCAATACATGCAACGAGACTACATCGACTGGCAAGGTACCAATACCTTTGTTTGGACACCTGTGGCCCTCTCGGGAATTTACGGTTCGCTGAAAAACAGTGAATACATGGTTACAGCAGCCAAGCTGGAAACGCTGGAAGGGAATCAAAAATTTTATACCGCTGTCGGCCAAATCATGCGGAGTTTCTGGTATGGATTCCTGACCTCTGCCTACGGTGATATTCCCTATAGTGAAGCCATGAAGGCCCAGGATGGCAATTACACACCGGTATATGATGGACAGAAAGAGATCTTCAAAGGGATATTGGATGATCTGAAATCAGCCAACGACCTACTTTCCAAGGTCACTTCCGTGGATGGTGCCGCTGCCGCTGATGTGATGTATCAGGGCGATGTCATGAAATGGCGAAAATTTGCCAACTCCTTGCGCCTTCGCTATCTGATGCGCTTGTCGGAAAAGACAACAGACATGAGTGCTGCCGGCATCGATGTGAAAGGTGAGTTCAATGCCATGATAAGCAACGCTGCCACCTACCCCATCTTTGGTTCAAGCAGCGACAATGCAGCCATCCCATACATCGGCAGCGACGCCAATACAAGTTGGTATGGCGGGCCCCTCTCCTGGACCAACCGTTCGGAGTTTTACCGTCGCAAACCCTGTGCCACCTTCGTGAAGGAACTTCGGAGTGGTCTGGACCCCAGACTGACCCTTTTCATCCGACCGGTAGATGTGCAACTGCGCGTAAGCAATGCCACGCCACTCTATTCCAAGGGAGCCGATGGCCAGATCATCCGCAATGTTCCCTCTACCACTCCGGGGATCGCCGCCATTGACACTTTCCGATATGTCGGACTTCCGCCGGCCCTTCAGGATCCCAATCTCTACAATTTGAGCGCCAGCCTGGATTACAATGCCATCAAGGCCCTCAACTCCGGCATCTATACCGACCTGGCTGCCAATCCAGGGGTTTCCTATCTGGGAGACATCTACGCCCAGAATGTCAACCCGCTGGTCAAAGCCGTATACATGAGCTACTCCGAACTCTGCTTCATCCTTGCCGAAGCCCGGTTGAAGGGTTGGATCACCGCCGGCAATGCCTCAGATTACTACACGTCCGGAGTGACAGGAAGCTTGCGGCAGTACAGCATAGCCAACGGAAGTAACACGGTCTACAATCCCGCAACCCATGCCCTGATGGCTTTCAATGAAAACAATTTTATCGGAAATCTAGCCACACGGTTCAACAATGCGACCAGTGATACGGACAAACTCTCACAGATCATGACACAGAAATGGCTGGCAACCTTTATGACGCCTGAATTCTGGTTCGACTGGAGAAGGACGGGGTTACCCAATTTTGGGGCCAACCTGATCGCTGGAAGCAACGGAACAAAGATCCCGGTGCGGTACATCTATGGAGACGATGAAAAGATCCTTAACGGGCCCAATGTAACTGCAGCCATCACCAAGCTTTCGCCTGCGGAGGATACGCAATGGTCCAAGATGTGGCTCCTTCAGGGAACCAACAAACCCTGGTAGCAAACAAGGCCTGTCAAACGAAAAATCCAAATCAACTGTGTTAATTCGGGGCCGGAGCAGTTCTACTGTTCCGGCCTTTTTCGTTTCCCGAAGTTCACGGTTTCGTATCTACGATAGCATCACGGGAGCATTGGTTGCTTCAAAAATCGATTCTCCCCATTCCCTTCTCCATCCTCGCCAGGATTTTTCTATCTTTGATCAAACCTCTCAATTCAAACTTATGCTTCGTAAAATATTTTCCGGTTCGTTAGCCGTCGGCCTTCTGCTGGTGGTTTCGTTTTCACTCCTCACCTCCGTAGTCTATGGCAGCGGGAAAGGTCATGATCTCAAACATTTCCCCAAAGGAAAGGGTCCTTTAGAAATTGGCACCAAGATTGCCACACATTTTCTGGAAACACCCCATTCCAGTTATGGCAAAACCCACCCACAAACGCCTCCAAAGCAGATCACGTACCCGGATGTCTGCACCTGGTTGGGCGGCATGTGGTTTGCCGAAGCAACGAAAAACAAGCCCTTGTTTGATCGTTTTGAATCACGGTTTACACCACTCTTTGACCAAGAGAAGTCACTGCAACCCAAAGCCAATCATGTCGACAACTGTGTCTTCGGCGCCCTTCCGTTTGAGTTGTATCTGCAGACCAAACAGCAAAAATACCTGGACCTGGGACTTTTCTATGCTGATGGACAGTGGACACTCCCTTCTGACGCCAAGCCGGAAGAAAAACAGTGGTCCGACCAGGGTTATTCCTGGCAGACCCGAATCTGGATCGATGATATGTTCATGATTACAGCCGTTCAAGCCCAGGCATTCAGAGCTACTGGAGATGCAAAATACATAGACAGGGCTGCCAAGGAAATGGTGCTTTATCTGGAAAAGATCCAATTGCCCAACGGCCTGTTCTACCATTCTCCCAATGCACCGTATAGCTGGGGCCGTGGAAATGGATGGATGGCGACTGGAATGGCAGAGATCCTCAGGAGTCTACCCGCAAACCATCCGCTGCGAGGCCGGATCATGGAAGGAT
>JAJTBP010000471.1 GCA_021286825.1 Marinilabiliales bacterium
TTCCGCATGTCCGCCCTACCATCTGGCCGTCGTCATCGGAGGCACTTCAGCAGAAGCCAACCTTGCAACGGTCAAGAAGGCTTCTGCCGGCTATCTGGATCATCTGCCCACCGAAGGGAATGAAGGGGGTCAAGCCTTCCGCGACCTGGAATGGGAAGAGAAAATCACTAAAATCTGTCAGGATAGCGAAATCGGTGCACAATTCGGGGGCAAGTATTTTGTCCACGATGTGCGGGTGATTCGTTTACCCCGCCATGCCGCTTCTTGTCCGGTTGGTATAGGGGTTAGTTGCAGTGCCGACCGGAACATCAAGGCCAAAATCACGGAGGAGGGAATCTTTCTGGAGCAATTGGAGACACAACCCGAAAAATTCCTGCCCAAAAAAGCAACTTTCTTACAGGAATCAGTCTCCATCGATCTGGACAAGCCGATGGAAGAGGTATTGAAAGAGCTTTCGAAATATCCGGTAAAGACCCGTTTGAGCTTAAATGGTACCCTCATCGTTGCCAGGGACATCGCCCATGCCAGGATCAAAGAATTGATTGACAATGGAGGTGAAATGCCGGAATATTTTAAGCGTTACCCTGTTTATTATGCCGGTCCGGCCAAAACCCCAAAAGGCATGGCATCGGGCAGTTTTGGTCCGACTACCGCCGGCAGAATGGACAGTTACGTAGAACTCTTCCAATCGCTTGGTGGTTCCATGGTGATGCTCGCACAAGGCAACCGTTCCCAGGCAGTGACCAACTCCTGCAAGAAACATGGAGGTTTCTATCTGGGATCCATCGGCGGACCTGCGGCTATTTTGGCAAAAAACAACATTAAATCAGTTGAAGTCATTGATTTCCCGGAACTTGGAATGGAAGCGGTCCGAAAGATCACAGTGGTTGATTTTCCGGCCTTCATCATTGTTGATGACAAAGGGAATGATTTTTTCGCTGCATTGAAATAACCATCCATGATCTGATAAAAAGAGGCAGAAAAAGTTTAATTTTTCTGCCTCTTCATTTGGCAGAAAAAAATAAAGCTATATCTTTGCAACGCTTTTAAAGAAAAGCGCAGCAATAAGGGAGCTTAGCTCAGTTGGTTCAGAGCATCTGCCTTACAAGCAGAGGGTCGTTGGTTCGACTCCAACAGTTCCCACAAGCCACCTCAAAAAGGTGGCTTTCTTTTTTATGCCTGCAACCTATATCCTTTTCTCGGAAAAACTCAACAAATTCTATATCGGTGCAACTCACGCCGAGCCCGCAGAACGTTTGAAAAAACATCTGACCGATCACGATGGCTTTACTGCCAAGGCAAAGGATTGGAGAATCGTCTTCTCTCATGAATTCTCCAATTACTCCGATGCATTGGCTTTGGAAAAGAAAATCAAAAGTTGGAAAAGCCGAAAAAGAATCGAGTCATTCATCAACCAAATTCCATGACCGGGTCAGAGCATCCCGACTGCAAGTCGGGAGAGTCGTTGGTTCGACTCCAACAGTTCCCACAAGCCACCTCAAAAAGGTGGCTTTCT
>JAJTBP010000115.1 GCA_021286825.1 Marinilabiliales bacterium
AATTGGCAAAAAAGACCGATTCAACGGCCGAGTAATGCTTGTCGAGAATGCATCCCTGACCCACGAAACAATTGGAAAGCAGCGTCGAATCAGTGATGCGGGAACCTGAACAGACGATGAAGTGCTCCATGATGACTCCCTGTCCCAGCAGGATCGGATCGGCTGCCGTGCTGTTGACACTGCCGTTCTCCAGTTTGGAAACTCCCTCGAGCCGGGCATAGGGACCGATCTTCACATCCCGGATGGTGCCACAGTTGATGATGGCTACCCCATCACTGATCGTACCCGTTTCGGCCGTAATGAATCCGATGTAGTGGTTGATCAACTCCTCTATCTTGCTGACTGCACTCTTTCTATGGCGGTAGAGTGCCAGCACATAGGCCACCTGTGCCGAAAGGTGATCATAAATCGGAATCTCCCTTCCCCCCGACTCGTTGATCACCTTGACCCGAATGCCATTGCCAAAAGTGGTGCTACCCTCCACGGCCATCTGGTCGAGGTTGTGGATGATCACCTCCTTGCCAATGTGGTAATTGGCGATGTAACTCCGGATCCGGCTGATGAGCGTATTGTCACCGACGGTGCAGTTGTGGATGTGGGCATGGGTGATCCCGGTCTTCATCTTCACTCCGCCAAACAGGGTGATCTCCTTTTCAAACCGCCCCAGTCGGTTGTGACCGGAGAATTTCGAAAACTTTACATTGTCGGGAATGAAGTCCTTCACGACCTCCATCAGGGTCCAGTCTTCACTGTAACAGCCCTGCATAATGAGCTGACCAATCTCTTCGTTGGTCAGCTTTCGATATCTTGTCTCCTCCATGGTGATTGATTTTGGTTAAGATTAGCCGGAGGACAAAGAAAAAGGATTTGCAGGCGATTGATGAAAAAGAGTACGAAATATAACCTAACAAAAAATATCAATACATAACATTTATATTTAATATATTATATATAAACATATTGTAACCTATCATATAATTGTATAAACAGCGACAACGGCAGGATTGGAGAGCATCAGCGGTTGTCAGACCACCTGCAGGAAGGAGCTGAGGTTCTGTCCGTGGGTCAGTCCGAGTTTTTTTCTAAGCCGGATCCGGCCAATTTCGGCACTCTCCTGGGTGATGTTGAGCAGACCGGCCAGCTCCTTGGTTGAGAGTCCAAGGTGGATGTAGGCGCAAATGCGTAGATCCTTGGCTGTAAGGGTCGGATAACGTCCCTTGAGGCGGGAGAAGAATCCCTGGTGAACCTTTTCGAACTGCAGTTTGAACTCCTCCCAGTTGAAGAGGTGCATTCGTTGATGCTCTTCGATCCGGGCGATGAGGGTCGCCACCTTTTGCTGCATGGGAGCTGAAAGGGAGTTGCGGATGAGGGTGAGGTTTCGTTTGAGATAGGCCTCCAACTCATTTTTCTGAGCCAGACGGATCAGGGAGGTGACCAATTCGCGGTCCTTGCCTGCCAGTTCCTCCCGGTAGCGCTCCTTGGCCTTCGTCTCCCACACCTGCTGTTCGGCAATGTCCCGGATGTGCTGCAGTGCAGTTTTCAAACGCGACACGTCCCGGATGGCACAACGTTGTCCCAAGTAGTTACCCAGGTTGTCGAAGACGGCCCGGCTGTTCATTTCACACCAACGCAGCTGTTTGGTCTTGGTGAGGATCCGAAACTCAAGGGTCTGACCAATCTGCATGAACCCGATGACCTCTTTCACAAAATGGCGCACCTTGGATTCGTCCTCCGGCAGGATCAGTTCGTAGAACAGGCCGGGATCCTTCATGAAATCTTCCGGAGTAAAGCCGGTCAAGTCGTTGCTCGAAGGGGAGATCCACTCGAACGCACCTTTGGGATTCAGCCAGAATTCCCAGTCGTGGGCGAACTCGGCAATGAGCTGATAGCGCGACCAGGCTTCGGCGGTTCGCTTCAGTTCATCCTCCAGTAAGAAATTTTTCTCACGCAACTGTGCCAGTTGTTGCTCAAGGATCCGGCAGCGATCCGCGGAGGCGGTCTCTTCGTTGGTTTCCATGGTAAAGGAGTTTTTAACCTTACACCAAAAATATAAAAATCAAGATTAGAATTACTTATGACAGAAATAAACCTGTCAAAATAAAAAGCCGCCCGGAAGTTTCCGGACGGCCTGGTATGGAAGGGAAGAATGATCAGACTTTGTCGGGGACGATAAAGGGAGCGCGGTATTGGCGGCTCAGGTATTTATCGGCTTCCGGGTCATTGACAAACTTCTCCTTGATGGGATCAAATTCCAGCACGCGGCCGGTACGGTAGGCGATGTTGCCCAGGTGGGCCAGTGCCGAGGAGAGGTGGGCCGACTCGACGGGTGCGTTGACCATTTTGGGATCCCGTGCACGAACGGCATCGATGAAGTTCTTGAAGTGGTCGCCGCCAGCCTTTCCGGATTTTCCCGGTTCTTTCTTGTCGCCGAGGTAGGTATCATAGGTGTCATAGCCCTTGATGACCATGTACCCCTTGTCTCCATAGAAGATGTTACCGACGGAAGATCCGTCTTCGGCATTGGTGTACCAGGGTCTTACCTCGAACTGGATGATCTTTTTCTCGGCCGGATAGTGGTAGACGGAAGTGAGCACTTCCGGTGTCTCCTTGCAATCGTCGAACAGGAATTTGCCTCCCATGGCGGTGATTTTGTTGGGCAGACCCACGTCAAGTCCCCACATGCAGAGGTCCGTCTCATGGATGCCCTGATTGCCCACGTCGCCATTGCCATATTCCCAGTGCCAGTGCCAGTTGTAATGGACGATGTTCCGGGTAAACGGCCGCATATGGGCAGGACCTGTCCAAAGATTGTAATCGAGTCCTTCGGGAACCGGTTCATTCGGTTTGTTGCCGATGTCGCCGCGTTTCCTGAAAACAAGACCGCGGGCCATGTAGACTTTCCCGATGTATCCGTCCCGGAGGAGTTGCACTGCCTCCCGGATGGCCGTTGAGCTGCGGAGCTGCACGCCGTGCTGGACCACCCGGTTGTATTTGTGGGCGGCTTCGACCATCTTGCGGCCTTCCCAGATGTTGTGGGATCCCGGCTTCTCCACGTAGACGTCTTTGCCGGCCTGACAAGCCCAGATGGTGGCGAGGGTGTGCCAGTGGTTGGGTGTGGCAACGGTGACGACATCCAGATCCTTGTCATCGAAAGCCTTGCGCATGTCCTGCACCACCTTTACTTTCTTGCCGTACTTCTTTTCGAATTCGCCGGCCCTTTCGTTGCCGACCACCAGGTCCGGGTCGACGAAAGTGGTGATCTCGACATTCTTTTGTTCCATCAGTCCTTCGATGTGACTCTTTCCCCTGCCGTTGACGCCAAGGACGGCGGCATTGACCCTGTCGTTGGCACCAAAGGCATGGGCCGGGATGATGCTGGGAACTGTCAGCAATGCGGTCGCTGCAGTCGTTTTCTGAAGGAAACTTCTGCGTGATTCCAGATTGTTTTTTTCCATGTGTTCGGTATGAATAGTTGTTGAAAAGGAATAAATCCTGTCACTTCAGACAAATCTACCGAAGAATTTTCAAAAACGGAACAGCGGGAGCCTCTGGAAGTCTTGAAATTTCAACATTTTCCCGAATTTATTTGCTTTCACGCCACCCAAAGATGAAAAACCGGAAAGGTGCCGGATCTCTCCGACCGCTTTCCGGTCTTACCTTTACTTTCGGGGGATCGCTATTCCTGCTTTTCGCGCTCCGAAAATTCCATGAGATAGGCCTTGATGAAGCCATCCAGGTCACCGTCCATCACCGCCTGTACGTTGGAAGTTTCGAAATCGGTTCGGTTGTCTTTCACCAACTTATAGGGTTGCATCACGTAGGATCGGATCTGCGATCCCCATTCGATCTTCATCTTGGTAGCTTCCAGTTTGGTCTGCTCCTCCATGCGCTTGCGCAGCTCCATTTCATACAACTGCGATTTCAACAGGCGGATCGCATTTTCCTTGTTTTGAAGCTGTGACCGAGATTCGGTATTCTCAATGGTGATGCCTGTTGGCGCATGTTTCAAACGCACGCCGGTCTCCACCTTGTTGACATTCTGACCGCCTGCACCGCCCGAACGGAAGGTATCCCAGGAGATGTCGCCCATGTTGACCTCGATCTCGATGGTGTCGTCCACGAGCGGCGAAACGAAAACGGAGGTGAAAGAGGTCTGCCGCTTGCCTTGTGCATTGAAGGGAGAGATGCGAACCAGTCGGTGGACGCCATTCTCGCTCTTCAGGTACCCATAGGCATATTCTCCTTCGATTTCCAGGGTAACGCTCTTGACACCGGCATCCTCACCCGGAACGAAGCTGGCCTCCCGGACTGTGTACTTGTGTTTTTCTGCCCAGCGGAGGTACATCCGCATCAGCATGTCGGCCCAGTCGTTCGATTCGGTACCGCCGGCCCCTGCGTTGATTTTCAGGACGGCCCCGAGCCGATCCTCCTCACGGCGCAGCATGTTGCGGGTCTCGAGATCCTCGACGGCTGTTCGTGCCTCGGCAAAGTGGCTCTCCACCTCCTCTTCCGTCGCTTCACCGGCTTCACTGAACTCAAAAATGACCTGTAACTCCTCTACCAGATTGTCGACCAGTTTAAAGCCATCGGTCCAGGCTTTGATCCCCCTGATCAGCCGCATCTGGGCTTCGGCTTCCTTGGGGTTGGTCCAGAATGCAGGATCCTGGGTCTTCAATTCTTCTTCTTCAAGACGGAGCAATTTACCGTCTATGTCAAAGATACCTCCTCAGCGCATCCCGGCGCTCAACGAGCTCTTTGAGTTGTTCCTTCAAAATCATTGCTGTTGCGGTTAAAGTGAGCGGCAAAGATAGTTGGAAAAGTGGAGAAAAGGAAGCGCCTGGCGGGATAGAAATCCGGTGAAGCGCTTCCTCCCCTCACTTCGGGTACCCGTTCCCTTTCCTATGCCGGGATACCGTCTCTCTTACTTCTCTTTCTGGCGTCCGATCAAATGACCGATGGTGGCATAAAAAAAGATGTAGCCATAGATCGGGATGACAATCCAGTAGGCCAACCTGGCCGAGACGATGTCGGCCAGGTAACCGTAGAGTAAGGGTACAATGGCGGCGCCGGAGATGGCCATCACCATCATCGAGGATCCGGTCTTCGTAAAACGACCCAATTTGGTGATGGCCAGGGGCCAGATGGAGGGCCACATCAGCGAATTGGCAAGACCCAGAAAAGCGATGAACATCACCGAGACGAATCCTGTGGTGAAAATGGCTGCCAGGGCAAACAGAACGCCCAGGATGGAGGAGATGGTAAGCACCCGGTTCTGGCTAAGGTATTTCGGGATGATGATGATGCCGATCACATAACCCACCAGCATGGCAAAAATGGTGAAAGAGGAGAAAAATTTCGCCGTTGCGATCGGGATGTTGAGGTACACTCCGTAACTGATGATGGTATTTCCGGCGATCACCGCGACGCCCGTGTAGAGGAAGATGGCCAATACGCCCAGAAGCAGGTGTGGAAACTGGAAGACACTGGTCTTTTCGGGTCCTTCGGTCGGTTCGACGGCATTTTCCTCTTCATGATCGATGTCGGGCAGGTTGGAATAATAGAGGAAGAGGGAGAGCAGCAACAGGGCAACCATGATGAGCAGATAGGGCCAGATGACGCGAGAGGCCAGCATATCCAGGACCGGCGTCTTTTCGGCTATCGTCATGGTCTTGACCTTTTCCATCACCTCATCGGCACCGTCCAGGGTGACAAATCCCAGGATGGCAGGGGCCATTACGCCGGCTACGCCATTGCAGATGCCCATGATGCTGATCCGTTTGGCCGCACTCTCGATGGGTCCGAGGATGGTCACATAGGGATTGGAAGCCGTCTGCAGCAAGGCCATCCCGGCTCCCTGAATGAAGAGTCCCGTCAGGAAAAGCGGATAGGTGCGTGTCATGGCGGCAGGAACGAAGAGCAGCGAACCGATGGCCATGGCCACCAGTCCGGCCACCATTCCCTTCTTGTAGCCGGTGTAGCTCAGCAACCATCCGGAGGGGACAGACATGAAGAAATAGGCAATGTAAAAGGCAAAGGCAACGAGGTAGGACTGGAAATTGGACAACTCACAGGCAATCTTCAGGTAGGGGACCAACACGGCACTCAGCCAGGTGATGAATCCGAAGACAAAGAAGAGGATGCCGATGATGACGATCGGACTGAAACGGGATTTTCCCTCAGCATTGGAAATAGACATGTTCGTAGTGATTGATTGGAGCCCGCAAAATAAGAAAAAATGAAATAGCCAAAGAGGCTATGTCACACAAACTTCCACTCCCCGCAACCGGACCCTGCAGCGCAGGAGACCAATCAATCGACCATGTAGATGTTGGCATCGATTTTAAGCCACTGGCCTTTCCACTTTTTGGAGACCACCCGGCAAAAGAAGAGTTTTCCGGCATCCATCAACCGGGAACAGACCTGGTTCATCTCGGAGGGAACGTAACCGATCCGAACCTCGTCGCAATGGATGGCGATGGCCCAGGGATCGTGAGGATTGCCTGGCTCCCGCTTCAAAACCAAAACCTTCTCCGGGAGGATCTCGGGCTCAATCTCCCGGATACCCGGGCAGTGCGTGGTTCCGGCCACCACAATTTCCAAAAGAAAAATCTCCTGGGTAAAGGGGGTCAGGCTCACCGGGGTCTTGCTCAGCAAGGCCAGGAGCCCTGGCGTGACCGGCAGGATGGATTCGTTCATTTCATTTGGTTTGAAAGGGAACAACATTCAATTGCGATCCGCGAAAGCGGTAAAATCCGACTATCCGATCATGATTGCGATGCGGTCCTGATAGATCCTGATCTTCTCCTCACATGTCCCGATTTCGTGACGAATCTCTTGCCTACGTTGCCGAAGATGATCTTCGTCGTGGATCAGATCTGCCATGTCAAACGGGAAGCTGTTTTTCAATTTTTCTATTTTGGATCGCAAATGGCCGATCTGTTGCTGAAGCCGATCCACCCGCTCCCGTTTTTGGTCGACCGTCGAAACCATCCGCTTCGACTCATCCGGTTCCTCCAGTGCCAGCAAAATCTCCTGTAAAAGATCCAGCCGTTTGAGGTCATAGGCAGCTTGTACTTTCAGGAAGAGCTCCTTCTCGTGATCCGACTGGTTCGGATGCAGATCGGGATGCAACCTTTTGCACAACAGACGGTAGGTATCCCGAAGCTTTAGGGTATCTTCCTCCGAAAGCAGGGCAGACAATATCTTCTTCGCATCGTCCAGCGCCACCGAATGTTCTGCGATCCTGGCATACAGCTCCAGCAGCCTCATCTCGATGGTGGCCTCAATGGCCGGAAGGTTGACGGGTTCATCGCGGTTGATGGCCGACTGAATCATCTCGGCCTTCATCTTCAAACGGGCAGCCTCGGTCTGTTTCTGCAGAAGTTCCAGTTGCAGGTGTCCCAGCTTTTCGAGGTAGAGTGCCGTGAGAACCAGTGACTCCTGCTCCACCATCTGCCTGTGAAGGGTATAGAGGTCGAGAAATTCCTGGTTCAGCTTTTCCAGCAACCGGTTAAGCTCAATGTTTTCGGCTGTTTGAGATGGATTCAGGTTGATCATGCATGTTTTATAACGAAGGGGGAGGTCGACCTACCGCCGGCAACCATCGCCGGTAGCTGGTCAATCCCGCATGGGATCATCCAGATTCGGATCCCAATCCATAAAAATAGCATTTTACTTGGCAGGATGCGCCATTTGACGCCATTTTTATCCGATGGGCCCGAAAAAATACCCCTGTCGGGGGATCGGTGGCCATCCTTTTTCCTTTACCCCCTAAAAAATGGATGGAAAGTCAGCAAATACGCCACTTTTACACCATTTTCCCCTCCATCCGGCCACGCATTTCATCGATTTGTATTATCTTGTCAGCACTTTTCCAAATTTTCCATTATGAAGAATTGCTTTGCTCTCCTGATCCTGTTTCTGCTGGCAGGAACCTTGGGTTCGAATGCCCAGACTGCCGCAAAAAAACCACTGACACACGATGTTTACGATACCTGGAAAGAGCTTGCCAAACCTGCAATCTCGACCGATGGCCGGTTTGCCACCTTTGAGATCAATCCGCAAAAGGGAGATGGTTGTCTCCATCTGGAAGATCTGACCTCAGGCAAAAAAGATTCCGTCGCCAGAGGGGGTGAAGCCCTGTTTAGCAGCAGTGCCGACCTGTTGGTTTACCGCATCAAACAACCGGAAGCCGCCCTGCGCAAGCTGAGGATGGCCAAGACCAAGAAAGAGGACATGCCCAAGGATACCCTCGCCTACCGAATCCTCTCGAAGTCGGAAACGGTCAAAAGCGGCGGATTGAAATCCTTCCAGATGCCAAAAGAGGGCGGAGCATGGATCGCCTGGTTGCAGGACATGCCCAAAGAGAAGGAGAAGACAAAAGGCGAAGGGAAAGACTCCCTGCGTTCCAAGATGAGCAAGGATACCACCGCCCTCAAAGGCAAGGGTGATCTCAAAAAGGATAAAAAAGCAAAAAAAGGGGCCTTCAGTGAGACCGAAACATCCAGACTGATCCTCACCAACCCCGTCACGGGATCCAAATTTAGTTTCGACAATGTGACCGAAGCCTCCTTTTCCAAAAATGGTGCCCTTTGTGCTTTCGTTACACTGAAAAAGGACACGGTAGATTCAACCGCGGTCCACGTTTTCGATACCCGTTCAACCACTGATAAAAAAATCTTCAGCAGCGACGGACTGGCCAAGAAGGTATTTGCAGACAATGCGGGCAAGCAGGTAGGCTATCTTTTCACACGCGATACCGCCAAGGTGAAACGCTATTCGCTTCAGCTGTGGGATGAAAAGTCTGGCAAAGCCCAACTGATTGCCGATACCACATCGGTGGGAATACCCAATCGTTGGGAGGTCAGTGAAAATGGACGGCTCAGCTTCTCGGATGACGGAACCAAACTCTTTTTCGGAACGGCACCCAAGGTGATGCCCCAACCCAAAGATACGCTGGCCGACGACGAAAAGTTCAGGCTGGATATCTGGAATTACAAGGATACGCGGCTCCAACCGCAGCAGCTGAAGGAGATGGAAGAGGATCTGAAACAGAATTTTCAGGCACTCTACCGCATTCCGGAGAAAAAGATCATCCAGCTGGCGGATACCGTCCTCACCCGTGTCCGGACCATCAAAAAAGGGAACGGTGAAGTGGCCCTCGGATCCGATGAGACGCCTTACGAACTGGCTTCCTCCTGGGAAGAGAGTGCCTTCCGTGACCTTTACCTGATTGACTTGAAGACCGGAACCCGGAAACTGATCCTGAAAAA
Source organism: Marinilabiliales bacterium (assembly GCA_021286825.1). Lineage (GTDB taxonomy): Bacteria > Bacteroidota > Bacteroidia > Bacteroidales > Prolixibacteraceae > CAINVV01. Next base: position 9,273 of record JAJTBP010000115.1, read on the forward strand.
AAGCGGTTATGCCGCCGAGCTATCCCCGGAAGGAAATTACCTGGGTTATTATGACCCGGAACAAAAGAACTGGTTTGTGATGGACCTGGTCAAGTTTCAAAAGCGCAACCTGACCGGATCCCTGCCGGTTGCCTTCTGGAACGAAAAGCACGATACCCCCTCGGCTCCCGAATCCTATGGCTCGGCTGGCTGGCTCGAGGGTGATGAAAGTTTCTTCGTCTACGACCAGTATGACCTCTGGCAGTTGGATCCCAAAGGCATCAAACCGCCGGTCAACCTTACCGCCAACGGCCGTTCTTCCCGTACCAGCTATCGTTTTGTACAGTTGGATCCGGAGGCGCTCTCCATCAAGAAAGGAGAACCCCTCTTGCTGAAGACAGTCGAAGAAGAGAGTTGTCACCAGGGCTTTGCTACAATGACGCTCGACAAACCGGGACAACTCAATCCGTTGGTGAGGGCCGGTTGTGAGTTCACACTGCCTGTCAAGGCCAAAAACAGTGATCGTTTGCTGTGGCAGCAATCCACCTATACCCGATATCCCGATCTTTGGGCAAGCAAGGGCGATTTTACGGGAGCCGTCAGGCTTTCCAATGCCAATCCGCAGATGAGCCAATATCTTTGGGGAACAGTCGAGCAGGTAAAATGGACCACCCTGGAGGGCAAAACCATGAAAGGGCTGCTCTACAAACCGGAAAACCTCGATCCTTCGAAGAAATACCCGTTGATTGTCTATTACTACGAACGCTATTCCGACAAATACTTCACCCATTATGTGCCTTCCCCCAGCCGTTCAACGGTGAACTTCCCCTATTACAACAGCAATGGTTACCTGGTCTTTGTACCCGACATCACCTATACGACCGGACATCCCGGAAAAGATGCCTACAATTCGATCATGAGCGGAACGTTGGAACTGATGAAACGTCCCTATGTCGATGCAGCCAACATGGGATTGCAGGGACAAAGCTGGGGTGGCTACCAAACCGCCTTCATGGTTACCCAGACCAGTCTTTTCAAGGCTGCCATGGCCGGAGCACCCGTCAGCAACATGACCTCAGCCTATGGCGGCATCCGTTGGGAG
>JAJTBP010000116.1 GCA_021286825.1 Marinilabiliales bacterium
GTGATGTAGATGAGGCTTCCGTAATCGACAATGGCATCTTTTTGAGAGGCAAGTTCCTTTCTCCCGCCAAATGTGGTCTCACCAATTGCCAATTGATGTTCATTCATGTTGCCAACTACCTGATAGGTGTGTGCTACCTGTGGTATCTGGCCCATATGCTTGCCTGTATCCCATTCGGTAACATCCAATAGCGTCCCTGGTTTGTAATTGGCGGCTGGCCAAAAGTACAATTCTCCATAAAGTGTATGAGAATCAGCCGCATATGTTATCATCGGTGTGCCCGTTCCGGTGGCTCCCTTGGTGATGATGAAGTTGGTGCAAGCCTCTGCATGATAGATGCTTAAAATGCTGAAAAACAGCACAAGTACTATTGAAATTTTCCTCATTTTATAATTTTAATTTCTGATTTGACAAAAATAAAAAATTACTTCATCGCCAAATGATTGATTTGCACGTAAAAGAGCTTTTTTTGCTGAGTTTTGTCATGATATGGCATATGTGTAGGCCTAAACTACCCATTTCTATTGAAGTGAACCAGTAAAAGAGGGTCTGGGTGATACGGATCCGTTGGAAATATTTATTACCAGATAAAATTGGCTTCATAGGTAGCCTTGTTCGATCTGTTATCCGTAACTGTCAAAACCAGGTGGTGAGATTTGTTTTGGGTGATCCTTTGCTTGTCGAGATTGTAGCATAGTTTGGAACTTTTGGCATCGTATTCAAAAAGTACCCATTGACCGTCAATCTCACCCCGAAAAGAAGCAATTCCGGAGAGATTGTCCGAAATTTTGAATTCAATTTTAGCCGGATCGGTTAAACGTTTGTGTTCCTTGATGGAAATTGGGAAAATGACCGGAGATATGGCGTCCACAGCAATGGCAAAATTTCCGAAACGATTGGGAGACCCTTCCACCCATCCATTTTCAAAAGTGCCTCCAACCGGTGTCAGTTTTCCTCCGGAACTGATCTCCACGATCAAAGCTTTCGACCTTAAATTTTCAGGAATTTTTGATGATTTGATGGACAATGAATAGGCTTTCTGCAGGGGAACTGTTTTGTCATGAATGGAATGAATGGCAGAGTAAAGGGGTCCATTGCCATCACTGCGCTTGTAGACAAATGGGAGATCATCGTACAGGCAATCTTCGGGTATCTTCACCTTTACCTCTTTTGTTTCAAAAGTGTTGGATCGGTTGTGAAAGAAAGCCACGCTCCCTTCCTTTTTCGCTAAAGTCAAGGTGGGATGACCTGTTGATTTGACGGGAAATGATACGATGGACTCATTCCCGAATGCATCAGAAATTTCGATTCGGACGAGGTGTGTCTTGCTGTCTTTCAACTGAATGATGCCCCGTTCATCACCTGTTTTGTAAAGGTCCATTTTGTTTCCCGGAAGTAGAAACAAGCGCTGTACCCAACGTTTGTTGAGGATCAACTCCTCATAATCAATATGGCTGTTGATGTACCTCGACTGATTGAACGAGAGATGATCGAAAGCAAAGGAAAGAATGGGCTGTTTATCCACGGTTAACCTGGCACTGTAAATGCCACAGCGGTTCCCTGCGCCATTGAAATCATCATCTGCCTGGAATCCAACCCCAAAGTTTCCATTGACCTCAATCGGCAGTTTGGATTGCAAGGAGTAGGACTTTCCCTTTGCAACCAAGGTCAGTCCTCGCTTTTTCCCGGATAGCTGGGTCTTTCCATCGACCAATGGATAAATGAAGACTGACTTGATTTTGGGACAGCTGTTATCCTTGATTCCCGGAATGAAGAATAGTGGATTCTGTGGTTTCTCAGACTCTGTTTCCCTGATTTCAAAATGCAAATGTGGTCCGGCCGAACTTCCTGTATTGCCTGACCATGCCACACGATCTCCCTGATTCACACGAAACATCCGTTTCGGTGGCGATACATCAATCGCAAAACTCTCTTTCTGATACTGTTGCTCTTTGACATATCGTTCAAGGTCGGGATCAAATTTTGAAAGATGGCCATACACTGAGGTGTGGCCGTCCAAATGATCAATGTACAAGGCTTTCCCGTAACCAAACGGAGAGATGGATAGTCGTGAAACGTACCCTTCCTTCACAGCAAGGACCGGCCAACCCGTTTCCCCGCCTGTACGAAAATCCAGGCCTGAGTGAAAATGATTCGATCTCAATTCTCCAAAGTTGCCGGAGAAAGACGAACCCCCTTTCAGAGGAGAGATGAAGCCTGTAAACCGCAACGGTTGAGCAGAAATATGTTCAGCAAAAACGAATAAAATGAGCGCCAAAGACCAGATTTTGTACATGATAAAACGGGGATAAAAAGCGGAACGAAAGTACTAAACTTTGGCGCTCACCCTCATTAAGGTCGGGTTAATATTTTGGTATATTGAATTTAATCTTATCTTTGCGTAAGTAATCCCCGGACATGTCAGAGAGAGAAACGCTTTTGTTGCGAGAATTCAAGGATCGTCTAGATTTGTTAATCGGCTTACATCAAAAACTGAAAGCCGAAAGGCAACAACTGAGAGAAGAGAGAGTGAGACTGGAAGAGCAAATCAATCTTTTGACCCTTTCCAATCAGGAACTGACAAAGAAATTCGAGGATCTGAAATTTGCTAGATCTTTGGCTGGTGCGGAGGATAGTTCGCACGATGCCAAAATAAAGATAAATAGGTTGGTGCGGGAAATCGACAAATGTATTTCTCTTTTGAACAAGTAAACCGCCTGCTATGGATGATAAACTTTCGATCAACATTAATATAGCAGATCGAATGTATCCGCTTCGAATCGAAAGAAGTGAAGAGGAAAGCATTCGAAAAGCAGCGAAGATTATCAACGATAAAGTAGTTCAGTACAAACAGAGATATCAATCAAAGGACATTCAGGATTGTCTGGCGATGGCAACTCTGCAGTTTGTTTTGCAAAAATTTGACAACGAGAAGCAGTCTGAATCTTCACCTGTCGTTGACGAATTGGAGCGCATGAATGACTTTCTGGCAGAATTTATAGAGAAGGAAAAGAGTATTTAATTGGTCGCAACATTTACCGCATCTTATTCCCTTCAGTCCGCTGTGCCGGAGGGGATTGAGCATGCGGTTTTTTTTAATATTTAATTAATTATCAATATGATCACGTTGTTTATAGTTGGCTTTGTCTCACTTTTGGTGGGTGGAGCAGCATCTTACTACCTGTGGGATCTGATTCTGGCCAGTAAGAGCCGTAACATCATCAAAGAAGCGGAGGTACAGTCTGAAATTATAAAGGAAAAGAAAGCCATTCAGGCAAAAGAGAAATTTATCCAGTTAAAGGCTGACCATGATCTTTACATCAATGAAAGAAACCAGCGTCTGGTAAGTGCAGAAAACAAACTGAAGCAAAGGGAGGCAATTCACCTTCAACGGAAGGAAGAGCTGCAGCGAAAGATCAAGGAATCCGAAATGGCAAAACAAGAATCGGATACCTTGCGGGATACATTGACGGCCCAATTGGAGATGATTGAACAAAAAAATGAAGAGCTGGAGCGTCTTCATAAGCGACAGATCGAACAGTTGGAAACCATTTCCGGTATTTCAGCCGATGAGGCACGCACGCAATTGGTGGATTCTTTGAAGAATGAAGCCAAAACCGAAGCCATGTCCTATATTCAAGAGATCATGGATGAGGCAAAGATGAATGCCAATAAGGAAGCCAAGAAAATCATTGTTAAATCGATTCAAAGAGTTGCTTCAGAAACGGCCATCGAAAATGCCGTGACCGTCTTCCACATTGAAAGTGACGAAATCAAAGGTCGTATCATTGGTCGCGAAGGAAGGAATATCCGGGCCCTTGAGGCGGCTACAGGAGTTGAGATCATCGTGGATGATACGCCCGAAGCAATTGTTCTTTCCGGTTTTGATCCGGTGAGGCGAGAAATTGCAAGGCTGGCCCTGCATCAATTGGTTACCGATGGACGAATTCATCCGGCAAGAATTGAAGAGGTGGTCAACAAAGTAAAAAAACAGGTGGAGGAAGAGATCATCGAAACAGGTAAGAGAACCACCATTGACCTCGGAATTCATGGCATGCACCCTGAACTCATTCGGTTGATCGGAAAAATGAAGTATCGTTCCTCCTACGGGCAAAATCTGCTGCAGCACTCACGTGAAACAGCGAATCTTTGCGCAATCATGGCTGCTGAACTTGGACTCAATCCCAAAAAAGCCAAAAGAGCTGGTCTGTTGCATGACATTGGCAAGGTGCCGGACGATGAACCGGAATTGCCACACGCAGTCCTTGGAATGAAGCTAGCTGAGAAATACAAGGAAAAGCCAGATATCTGCAATGCAATCGGTTCGCACCACGAAGAGGTGGAGATGGAGACACTGCTAGCACCTCTTGTTCAGGCTTGTGACGCCATTTCAGGTGCACGTCCGGGTGCACGTAGGGAAGCAGTTGAATCCTACATCAAACGGTTGAATGACCTTGAAAACATGGCCTTGTCCTATCCGGGTGTCACCAAAACCTATGCCATCCAGGCTGGTAGGGAACTTCGCGTGATCGTCGGTAGTGATAAGATGACCGACGCTGAAGCGGAAAGTCTCTCCTATGACATTGCCAAAAGAATTCAGGATGAGATGACCTATCCAGGTCAGGTGAAAATTACCGTTATTCGGGAGACCCGTGCTGTAAATTATGCCAAATAGCCGTTGATCTCTTGACAGGATCCTGAACCATAGCAAGAGGGCCGATTCATATAAAATGATCGGCCCTCTTGTTTTTGGATGCTATTCCATTAATTCCAGCATGTTTTCTGCCAGCAGTAGCTTTTCCTCATCTCCTTCATGGGTATAAATCAAATACATCAAGCTAAGCAACTTTCTCAGCAGGGTCAGATCTGATTCAACGCTGGTCACTAGTTTTCCGTATTTTTGAGATCTGTCATAGAGAAACTGTACCTCTTTGGGTGAAATGACAGCACCTCGATGGGCTACATTGATGTAATACAGGTACTTTTCGTTCCCTCCACCGAATGCCAAGGTTGCAGCAAGTTTATCCTCATACACCAACAACAATTTGTTGGCCAGAATGACCGGGAGAAGATCAATGTGAAGGGTCCTGGCCAGGATCAGGTAAAGAATGGACAAAGCAAAGACATCTCCAGTCTTGCTAAACAAAATCTTGTCAATCACCAGCAGATCAATAGAGGCGGTTTCGCTCTCTGCGACCGAAAACTGATTGATGGAAAACAAGATGTGATTTAGTACCGACACCTTTTCCAAGGAAGTCATCGATTCGGAAATTTCAAGCCAGATTTCCCTGTGAAGTTTTTGAATGATTCTTTCTATCCGCTCCTTTGAAAGATTGGGATGGTGAATGGAAGATACGATCAACCAACCATCAAGCAATGAACGGTTGTCAGAACTTATCCAATCCCTCATTTTATCGATCAACTGGACCCTTTTCAGATGAAAGATAATCTGTTCGAGACGCCGATGTTGTTCAGGAATCCGTACTGCATCCAAGGATGTTTCCAGCTTCGGCAGAATCCCACTTCCGAATGAAAGCAATTTCTCCTTAACAGATTGGTAGACCATTTCATCCTGATCGTCCAGAAGCAGGATCAAAGCATCCAGTGTGGCATCCTTTGCATCCATGTCATATCCGATCCAGAACCTTCTGAACCAACTGAGCCATAACCGGTTTATAATCTTCATTGGCTTTCTTCAACATCCGGTTGGCTATGATAATACAGACAGTCAGTGCCTTGTGACCAAGTAGCTTGCTGAGACCATAAATGGCAGAGCACTCCATTTCATAATTTGTAATCTTCTGATTTTCAAAACGAAAAGCAGCGATTCGGTCATTGATCATCGGATCAACAATGGGGAGTCTTAGCTCTCGTCCCTGCGGACCATAGAATCCTGGGGCAGAGATGGTAATGCCCTTGACAAAATCATCGTCAATGACCTTTTCAAATAATTGATTATCAGCATCTACCACATAAGGCGAAGCCAGTTGCCCATGCCAACCCAGATGTTTTTTGAGTTCGTTTTCAAAGTTTAAATCCGAAACTTTATCCCGATCTCTGTAGAAATTCAGCAGTCCATCAAATCCGATGGCCTTCCGAGAGGCCAAATAGGCATTGACAGGGATATCATCCTGCAATCCACCCGAGGTCCCTATGCGGATCAGGTTCAAGGATTTTTTTTCTGCTTTAATCTGTCTGGTGGTAAGATCGATATTGACCAATGCGTCCAATTCATTTACCACGATATCGATGTTGTCAGTTCCTATGCCTGTTGAAAGAACTGTAATGCGCTTTTCCCGATAGTATCCGGTGACGGAAACAAACTCCCGGTTTTCGGTGCTGGACTCAATTTTGTTGAAATATCCGGCAATCATCTTCACTCTTCCGGGATCGCCTACCAGGATAACATGGTCCGCAAGTTGTTCCGGTGTCATATGTAGATGGAAAATGGTTCCATCCGGATTGATGATAAGCTCAGAGGGCTCAATAATTCTCATACCTTTAGATTGAATGAATCAAAGGTAAAAAAAAGTAAGTTGATCCTGATTATTTTTAATTTTGCGAAAAAATAAACTGAAAGCCAATGTTGCAAAGAATTCAATCCTTATACCTACTCATTGCCGCCCTGCTGGTCTCCTTACTCTTTATTTTGCCGTTGGCTGAACTGGTTGACAAAGGTGGCCTCCTTTATGAATTCAATGTTTTGGGATTGTTTGCCAAAGGCGGATCGGAAATGGTTGTTCAGCGCTACTGGCCTTTGATGATTCTGAGTCTGTTGATTCTCTTCTTGTTGCTGTACACCTTGTTTCAATACAAAAACAGGATTCGTCAGATCAGACTGTCATCCCTCATCGTATTTCTCTTGATGAGTCAGGTTGCATTGATCTATTATACTGTATGGCAAACCGACCAATTGATGTCGGTAACCCATGTCATGAAGCTGAGCTTTACCTTCCCGCTCATTGCGTCTATACTCCTTTTTCTGGCCATCAGGGGGATCAAAAAGGACGAAAATCTGGTAAAATCTATCGACCGGATTCGTTAAAAACAGGAGATAAGTTCTGCAGCCACTGCGCTGAGAAACTGCTCATCTTCATCCGTGAATGGAGCATAAGCGTGGGAATCAATGTCAATTTCCGCAACAAACCGATCTTTCTTCAGGATGGGCACCACGATTTCACTCTGGACATCCATGCTGCAGGCGATGTAATTGGTTTGCTGAGATACATCTTGCACAATCATGGATTTCTTGCTGGCAGCCACCTGTCCACAGATTCCTTTTCCGACAGGAATATGGGTATGTTCGGTTGGTTTGCCGACATAGGGTCCGAGTTCCAAAACCTGGGTCTCTTCATTGAGCAGGTAAAATCCAACCCAATCATAATGGTCAACTTCACTCCTTAACAGTTCGGCAACAGCTTGTAGCAAAAGATCCTTGTCATTCTTTTCTTTCTTCAACTCAATGATCTTTTCCAGTAGATTCGCAAATATTTCGGACATTGTGGTTTAAACTTTATTTGATTCTGATTTCATTTTCATTGGTGATCTTCTCACAATAATGGCATTTCATCTCAATGGATTTTTCATTGATGATCTGAAACCTCGTGGGGATATTCTCCGCATTGGTGATACACTTCGGGTTGAAGCACCTAACGATGCCAACAATTTCCTCGGGAATTTTAACCACCCGCTTTTCCACCACCTCGTAATTCCGAATGGTATTCAGTTTGGCGTTTGGTGCCACCAAAGCAATCTTGTTCACTTCTTCATCTTCAAAATATCGATTGGCTATTTTGATGATGGCTTTTTTACCCAGAACCTTGCTATCTAAATTGTTACCAAATGTAATGGTATTAGGGAAGTCCTCCAATTTGAGAATTTGAATCACCTTAAAAAGCACTTTGGTAGGGATGTGGTCAATCACTGTTCCATCTTTGATTGCACTTACATTCAACTGTTTTTGCATGTCAACTGATTATTTAAGGTTCAACAAATGAGATATGATGGCCATGCGGGTATAGACTCCATTCAATGCCTGCGTGAAATAGTAGGCCTTTGGATTGCTGTCCACATTGGTATGTATTTCATTGATTCTGGGCAGCGGGTGGAGGATTCTCATGTTGGGTTTGGTTTGAGCCAACATTTCGTTCTTCAGGATGTACACATTCTTAACTTTTTCATATTCCACTGGATCAATGAATCTCTCCTTCTGTACGCGGGTCATATAAATGATATCCGCCTGATTGATAATGTCGTTAAACTCCAGGTGTTCAAAGTACCGGATGCCTTTCTGACGCAAAAACAACTTGTATTCATCAGGCATGGCAAGTTCTGGAGGGGCGACAAAATTGAAAATCGGATTCTCAAATTGGGACATGGCCATCAATAGACTGTGAACGGTTCTTCCATACTTCAAATCGCCTACCAGGAAGAGATTGATGTTGTCCAGCTTTCCTTGCGTTTTCATGATGGAATACAGGTCCAACAATGTCTGAGAGGGATGTTGGTTGGCACCATCTCCAGCATTGATGACAGGTACATCTGAAACTTCGGCTGCATATCGGGCACTACCTTCAAGGGGATGGCGCATGATGATGAGGTCCGCATAATTGCTTACCATTTTGATTGTATCGTGCAGTGTCTCACCCTTTGACACACTGGAAGAGTTGGAATCTGAAAATCCAATAATTTTGCCACCCAATCGACTAATGGCAGTCTCAAAACTAAGTCTGGTACGCGTAGAAGGCTCAAAAAAGAGGGTGGCGATTACCTTTCCCTTCAAGAGGGATTGGTTGGGATTCTCTTCAAAATATCTGGACAACTCCATGATTTTCAGATATTCCTCCTTAGAAAAGTCTGTGATAGAGATCAGATTCTTTTTGTTCATTTGATTTTCAATGTGTTATCGTTTGGTTGAACAGTTTCCGGAATCCAGCATCGACTAGTCGGACAAAAGTCATTTTCCAGTCTCAAAGCAGGTTGTCTATATTTAATTTTCATATCAGTTCAATGGTCAGAATGGAAAGTCCTTCAATTTTCATCAGTTTTTCTTCCACAAATTGCTTTTTAGCCGAATGGACCATCAAAGACACGTTTGAAGTCAGGTCGAAATAGGTCTCAGCCATCTCCAGCTCCTCCTCTTTGACCAATTTCATGAGGGCATTCATGCATTCATAACCAAAAGTGACCCTGATCAGATAGGTAACAGAACGTTCAACGATTTGGGCATGGGCGATTGCATCAGCCGCTGCTTGTTTATAGGCCTGTATCAGACCACCTACACCCAATAAGGTACCTCCAAAATAGCGGACTACCACGATCAGAACGTTGGTCAGCCGGTTTGATTGAATCTGGCCGAAGATCGGCCGACCGGCAGTCCCTGATGGTTCACCATCGTCGTTCATCCTGACCCTCAGTCCTTCTGCCCCCAGCGACCAGGCATAACAACAATGTCTGGCAGAAAAATGCTCTTTCTTTAGTTCAGCCAATATCGATTTGATCTCATCTTCATTCTTGACAGGAATGACCCATGAAAGGAATTTGCTTCCTTTCTCCTTGTATAATCCCTCTGAACTAGACTCGATCGTACGAAACGTATCCGCTGACATTTAATTTATAATTACCCTGAAGTGAAAATAAAAAAAGCAAACTTTTCAGTCTGCTTCACTTGCTACATTTTCAATTTATTTTCGATCTCATCGATACTCAACCTGAAATTTTTATCTATTTCCTTTAGGTTGGAGACCGTTCTGCAGGCATGAAGTACGGTCGCATGATCTTTCCCTCCAATTTGGGAACCGATGGATGCCAATGAGGACTGCGTCAGATTTTTTGAAAAATACATAGCAATCTGGCGGGCTTGCACAATTTCCCGTTTACGTGTTTTAACAGACAGTGAATCAACGGGAATGCAGAAATAGTCCGAAACAACCTTGGAAATATAGTCGATGGTCAACTCTCTTTTGGTATTGTTCACCAACTTGTTGATCATCTTCATGGCAAGATCGAGAGTAATCTCCTTCTTATTGAGTGTGGCCTGAGCCAGTAAGGAAATCAGTGCCCCTTCAAGTTCTCGGACATTGCTGTTGATGTGTGAGGCGATGTATTCAAGAACCTCATCCGAAATCCGAATGCCATCCTTATAAATCTTCTTCCGAAGAATGTTCATACGCGTCTCGAAATCTGGTACCTGCAAGTCTGCCATCAAACCCCACTTGAACCGGGACAGCAGGCGTTGTTCCATCCCTTTCAATTCAATGGGTGACTTATCGGAAGTCAGAATCAACTGCTTTCCAGACTGATGAAGATGATTGAATATATGGAAGAATGTTTCCTGTGTTTTCTCCTTT
>JAJTBP010000117.1 GCA_021286825.1 Marinilabiliales bacterium
AAAAATTTAAATACAAGATAAATGGATCATCAATCATTTCGATATTACATACCAGGGATAATGTTCCTTCTTCCAATATATTTTGTAATTTGTTGGATTACGATATCAAGTTATACTAACACTGATATTAGGACATTTGTTTTACTAGGAGGAATTACGACATTTCCTTTGATATCACTTCCTGTTGGTTGGTGGATTTATAATGCCTATCGTGTTTGGTGGTTATTATTTACCAAAGGTGGTTATGAGCACAAGGATTTCGTGAAACTTGTTCGTGAAGATATAAAGCCATTCTATTCTCCTATTACTAAATCAGTCTTAGCTGATTTTTCGCATATTAAGGACATTGAAAGTTGGATAAGGTTTGATTTAGAAATTTTTAGAAAGACTTTTTACCCTTACACATCTAAGGTTAGGTTTAATCGTGAGATTGAGCGATACGGAATTAGACCAAAGTTTACTGAACAATTATCTGATATTATTCTTTTTAAAGATAAGGGATATGATTATGCCCGTAGTATTTCATCTGTTAGATATGTATTTGAAAGTAGTTCTTTTGCTTTGATGTTAAGCATCTTTTATGCATTTGGTATTAAATACATTTGGCTTTATCAAATTAATAAAGTAAATAATTCATTGGTCTATACCAGTTGGGTCATTATTTTGACTATGCTGACTATTTGCATAATTATTACTTTACTTGTTCGTTGGAGTCGTGCTGATAAAGAATATGACGCAAGATTACTTCTTACAACAGTTACGTCATTGAGGTCTAATTATGTTAGTGCAGATTTGTTTAAAGGTAAAATTCCAACTGAGATTTTTGAAAAAATTGGCTGTTTAAATTTGGAGGGTAAGCCTTTTGCTGCTTTTGATTTGGATAATACATTGCTTATTGATGATATCGGAGAAGCTGTTTTCGCTTCATTGGTTAAACAGAATATCATCACTGAATTTGGTTGGGATGATTACTTGGATTTAATTAAGAAAGATCGTGAATCCGCATACAAGAAAGTTGTTGAGCTAATGAATGGATTGAAAATTAGCGAATTAATTAAAATGACAAATGAACTATTGGACGGTCGAGATGAATATGTGGTACTAAATAGTTTTCAGATTCCTATTCCAAAACCAAATCCAGTGATGCAGTCAATAGTTTCTCATCTGTTAACTCTTGGCGTTGATGTTTTTGTTGTTACAGCAAGTAATAAAATTTCAGCCGAAATTGTCTGTTGGAAATATTTCGGAATTCCATCATCTAAAGTTTTTGGTGCAGATTTTAAAGTTGATAAAAATGGAAGAATATCCGGTTCAGTTGCTAAAATTCCTTATGCAAATGGTAAAGTAGAAATTCTCAAACAGAAGGTAAATGGAAGACCTATTATTACCGGGGGTGATGGTTTTTGGGATAATTATTTGCTCGAATATACTGAATCGAGTGGTATTAGATTGTGGTTAGGCCAAGATGTATTCGAATATCAGGAGATTAAAGAAAGTAGGTATAAAGATCTACAATTTTATAATATCCAGAGGGGGACTTAACTGTAATTACTTTTTTCAGAAACTAATAAATCAATTCTGGTTCTATTTTACCAAATAAAATTGAAGATGAATTTGTCCTAAGGATTCCAGTGTTTTCGTTTCTTCCTTGCAATATATATCTCGGATACTTACTATTTTCTTGATTAATAGCTTGTTTACAAAGCTTTCCGATGTCTCCACCTTTTGAACGATTCCAGATCAAGGATAATTTGGTATTGGGAAACTTAATCAACATTTCATAATCTCCATCACTATCTCCAGCTGAGAATACCGGATCCCAATTTTTTTGAAGTCCAATTTTAATCACCTTTTCAATCGCTTCAACTTTCCCATTTCGAAAAGTTTTAACCCATCCGGTTTTGTATTCAGGTAATATTTTGCCGGAATTATCTGTTGCGAGTTCCATTGCAATTATGTGATCAGGGGAGATATTATAACCAAAACGGTCTTCCCCTGAAAATACTTCTACAACAGGTTTAAAACTTGCAGATACAATAAAAACATCAATACCATATTTTTTAAACGTAGATATTAGATCTAACATTTCAGGAAAAATTCGCAATCCGGATTTATAGGTATATTTTAAAATTCCTGTCTTTGAAGGTAGATTTGCTGGTGATTTAATGGTTTGTTGAGTTAATTGATTACTTAGTTCAAATGAAATGGCGTCGCTTGCTATATCTTTCACTTCGTTAATTGTGTAACCTGAAAATAAATAAAGTAACCACGGATATCCATATTCTTCGCCGATTCCAGGTGTTTCGGAATACGCTGAATACAAAAAGGGGATTTTTACAATGAAGTCCTGGTATTGTAATGTATTCTTAATTTCCTCATAAGTCATTGTGCTTTTTATTCCTATAAACTTGTCATATAGAAAATTGTAATCATTTATTAGGTCTTGATTAATGTCTTTAAGAGCTATTTGTTGATATGTTTCCGATAATTTGGTCACACCGTTGATTTCGTTTCTGAGCAAGCCTGCGAATTGCTCTTTCGTCAATTTGTATTTTAGATGGAACATTTGATAACGCATCATCGCTTCCTCTACATCGAAATGAGCGCAAGTCTGATCCCAATCGAGCACGGCATATGGTGCTTTTGCTTTGTTATATAATTTACTGTTGTTGCCATAATCAGTAATCAATTGACATAAAGCCCTATAATTTTTTTCAGACCAGTTCAGTTTGCTTAAAGGTTCTTGTTGTTGTCGTTCCCCTCTATTATTGCAGGATAGAAGAAAAAATGGGATGCTGATTATAAATAGGTAGGTTAATTGCCTTTTCATTTCAATTATTTTAATGTGAACAACAAACGAGAACCGAAAAGTAGACATAAATCGTAAGAATATAAATGGTGAATCGTAGATATTTTTAAAGCTTCAATTTATCTTTCCCTGGCAACTGAAGCTGTTTTTTAATCGGGTGCTGATTCATCGATATCTTTCCATATTAAGATAAAATCCACAATTAGTCATCTGCAGGATTGTCAGAATGGACAATAACCCAAACTTAGTGTTTCAATTGGTTCGATATTCAGGTTTTCCCCCTGCCATTGCAGATTTGCCCCGCTGGTGCCAATTTTCAAAGGACGCCTTTTGGTCGTGGATTTTCAATCCACATACCACTCATATTTAGTGATCTTTCTTTCTGTCCCAGTACAAAAGCGGATCGCAGATCCACAGTTAACGGGGTGTCGATTGCAAATCGACACCAGCGTGGAAAACCTTGAAGAGGTCCACATCAGAAAAGAAAATTTTCCCATAAATGCATCTGATCCTTTATTGTGTTATCTTGGTATGGAAATTTAACCAACACCTAAAAATGAAGGGTCTGACTTGGCCTGCTGATCCGCGTAAGGGGAGCAAGGCAAGGAATGGTTTGGGCCCTTGTCTCCTTGGGTAACCAATAATTCCGAAAATGATGAAAAAATTATTGTGGATGGGTCTGATGGGGTTGATAGCCGGATGTGCTTCCAACCGATATGCATTGAAAGATAACACGGCCGATAAACATTTCCTCGAGCAGTACATTGCCGGATTGGAAAAGGAGGGCAAAGTGACCAGTAAGCCCCTGATGGTGGTGGATGGCATCGCCTTTGGATACAACAATCAGAAAGAGAGCAAGATTCAACTGAAAAAGAGTGACATTTTCCGGCTTTCCTATCTTTCGAAGGATAGTGCGGAGGCTGTCAGCAGATATGGCATCGGAGGCAAGGCCGGAGTGCTTATGATCCAATCGAAACAGGAGCATGACCGGCTGCTGGCCTCCAAGCCCTTGACAGATAGCAAGGTGCTCTTCTTCAATGGTGACCGGAAGCTGACTGCTGAGGAGGTGAAGCAAATCAATCCCAATGACATTTTCTCCATTGATGTGATCAAGAACAAGGAGTCGATCCGGAAATATTCCTCGGAAGATTTGGATGGGGTGATCCTCATCAAGCTGAAGAAGGATGTCCAGGAGCAAAAATGACCTCGCTTAACGTGCAACGGTTGTAACTACCTAACCTTTTCTATCTCAACATACCGGAATTACGATGGTTGAGCGATTCGTTCCAGCAGCGATCCCCCGATAAAAAATTGAAAATCTTACCTTGACCTGACCCAATTGTGACCATGATTCGACTGGAGACCCGCCTCGAGTTCAAACCCTACCTGGGTTTGATGTACCGGATGACTTACCGGAACCGTGCCGTCCTTTTCCTGAGTGTTTTCGGAACCCTGATGTTCCTGGGCTCTTTGATTTACATGCTATTCGTTCCGATGCCATTGAAGGAGATGCCCCTGTCGCAACTGATATTTGGGGTGATCATTCTGGGGGTGATGCCGCTCTCGGTGTACCGGACGGCCAAAAAGAATTACGCGTCGCATGCGAAGCTGAGAGAGAAGATCGTGTATGAGCTGTCGGAAGAGCGGTTCAGACAGATTGGCGAGACTTTTCAGGCTGAGATGGATTGGTCGACCGTTTACAAAGTGCAGGAATTGAAAGATTGGATCTTGATCTACCAGAACCGGCAGATAGCCAATTTGCTCCCAAAGGCTGAAATGGGCGAACAGTTGCCTGAGTTCCGGGAGATGATCAGAAGGCTCGGTATTCGGGCGAAGATGAGGAGGAATTGAGGATGGCCATCCGTACCTGCGGAAATCTTTCTGTTTTGATTCCGGATTGGGAGAATAAAAAAAAAGACACCTACAAAAAAAACTTGTAAGTGTCTGATAATTAGGTGTGACCCCGGAGAGACTCGAACCCCCAACCTTCTGATCCGTAGTCAGATGCTCTATCCATTAAGCTACGGGGCCGGATGCACCTAAATGCGGGGACAAAGGAAAGCATTTTTTTTGAACATTTGATGCGTTGGTCAAATTTTTTTCGCTTCCCCAGACCAGCCGGGCTTTTCGATTCACCTCAAAGTTGAACGGCCACCATTCAGCCGCTTTTTCGTCTCCTTTTCATGCCTCGCCAGACGAGGAATCAGGGCAAATAATTTATTGAACAAAATCATCGGAAATCTCCCTTTTTTTCACTTACTTCAATGTTAAGATTGTGTAAAGTTTTCACACCAAAAATGGCTTCGGGTGCGTTAACGGTAAAAAAATAATTAACATTGATTGACCAAATTCGCAGCGTAGTGGCTGGACATAAACTTGTAAAATCTGCAAATAGTTAAATAAATAGATGTTTTTCGAGGCGGGAGACCTGGATAGGTATGTCTGGTCTCAGGGAAGAAAAATTTAAGTATCAACAGTCTTATTTAAAAGTTAGTATCATGAGTAAATACCTTTATTTGTCTGTTACTCCCGAGGCGTTGATCGCTTCCATGTTGCCCCCGGCTGAGTTTGGGGAGTACATGGCTACGGGAACCAAGAAAAGCAACAAGGGTCAGATGATCTTCTTTGAGGTGGATCAGGACCTTGTCAAGGATGTGGTCGACACCGACTACATCGAGAAAAATTGTGTTCGTCATGCCGATGGTGCCCCCAAGCACTCGGTTTACCTCTCCGTGTACCGGGTATTGGAGACCATTCCGATCAAGGCGTTGAAAAATCTTTACCTCACCACCGACAACGGCATCGTGCTCGAGCTGACACCGACGCCGTACGACAAATCGTGTGAGGAGAAAGATTCCCTTCACCTCTATCAGGAGCTTTGTCCTGTCACTCCGCAGGTTGCGAGTGAATTCTGTCCGGCCGCCTTCGTGAAGGCCCTGACTGACGGATCCCGTCAGATCAAGCTGCCCAAACTCTTTTTCGTAGAGTTGAAGCTGGGTGAGCTGGCAGCCAATCCGGCAACCGGTTCTGCCGAGCATCTGCCCTACACGCATGTTCGCCACCTCAGGGATTGTCTGCTCTCCCTCTCAGGATATGAGAAGCGGATGAAGACGGTGGTTCGTTCCTACAACGGAACCTTGCTCTACCGCAGTGTCGCCTCAGGTTTTTATGTCGGCAGCGGCGATGAGCTGGTCTACTACCGTTATCCCACCATGTCGGAACTGGAAGAGATCAATTACGACTTCCTGGCTACCATCTGATGGGCCGGTTTCCAATCAAAATTCATTAACCACAATAAATACAAACTGATATGTTTAGTTTACCGGGCGCAAGTTCGTTTGAAGTTTATGCCATTTGGTCCGTTTTGTTGATTGCATTTTTTGGATTGGGTTACGCTTTGCTGCTTCGCAAGCAGGTCATGGCATGCGACAAGGGAACGCCCAAAATGCAAGAGGTTTGGGGTGCCATCAGTGAGGGTGCCAATGCTTACCTCAAAAGACAGCTGAGAACCATCGTTCCGCTGATTTTTATCTTTACCATCGTTCTTTTCTTTTCTGTCTACATCGTACCTCCAACGGAGTCCTCCAAACTGCGGTTTGTGGGTTATTCTGAGGAGTCATTGAAACTGATGATCGGATTCGGTAGGGCCGTTGCCTTTGTATTGGGCGCCGTCTTCTCCTTGATGGTCGGTCAGTTTGGCATGCGTATGGCTGTACAAGCCAACGTGCGTGTGGCTTCTGCCTCCCGCCGCAGCTTTGGTGAAGCCCTGAAGATTGCCTATCGTGCCGGTACCATCACCGGTATGCTTACCGACGGTCTCGGACTGCTCGGAGGTACCCTGATCTTCATCATTTTTGGTGTTGCCTCTCCCGATACCCTCCTGGGATTCGGTTTTGGCGGTACCCTCCTGGCCCTCTTCATGAGGGTAGGCGGTGGCATCTACACCAAGGCAGCCGACGTTGGTGCTGACCTCGTGGGTAAAGTAGAAGCCGGTTTGCCGGAAGATGACGAGCGCAACGCCGCTGTAATCGCCGACCTCGTGGGAGACAACGTGGGTGACTGCGCCGGTATGGCCGCCGACATCTTCGAATCATACGAAGTAACCATCGTTTCCACCCTTATCCTGGGCGTGGTGCTGTACAAGACGACACACGAACTGTCGTGGATCGTCTTCCCGTTGCTGGTTCGTGGAATCGGCGTACTCTCCTCCATCATCGGAACCTACCTGGTGCGCGGTGGCAAGGAAGAAAAGGGCCAGAATGCCCTCAAGGCCATCAACAAGGGTTTCTATACCTCTGCTGCCATCTCCATCGCCCTCTTCGGTGTTGTATCCTATTTCTATCTGCACGATTGGCGTTCGTTCCTCTCCGTGGTCATGGGTATCATCCTGGCCATCGTGCTGGACGAAATCACCAAATATTTTACCGACGGCAACTATAAACCGGTTCAGGAGATCGCCAGAGATTCCAAGACCGGATCGGCTACGCTGCTGTTGAAAGGTTTGAGCTACGGTTTCGAAGTGGCCGTATGGCAAACGGTTGTGATCGCCCTGACCATCCTCTCCGCCCTGATCATTTATGCCGGTCAGCCGGTGATCTATGTGTTGTATGGGGTGGCCATGACCGGTATCGGTATGCTTACTCTGACAGGTAACAACGTGGCCATGGACGCCTTTGGACCGATTGCCGACAATGCCAATGGCGTGGGTGAACTTTCTCACCTCGACAAGGATGCCCGTAAGATCATGGACAGCCTCGACGCAACGGGTAACACCACCAAGGCCATCACCAAGGGTGTAGCCATCGGTTCTGCCGTTATTGCAGCCGTTGCTCTCTTTGGTTCCTTCATTACCGACGTATCCAATGTTCAGATCCAGTTGGGATTTGAGAAGAGTCAGCAGCTGACCGAGACCGGTATCCGCATCTCCGCTCCGATGGTTTTTATCGGCTTGTTGCTTGGGGGTACCATCCCATGGTTGTTCTCTTCGCTGACCATCAATGCCGTTACACGTGCTGCAGCCATGATCGTGGAAGAGGTGCGCAGACAGTTCCGCATTCCCGGCATCATTGAAAGAACAGTTAAACCTGATTATCAAAGAGCCGTTGACATATGTACGGTAGCCGCGCAGAAAGAACTGATCCCGCTTGCGCTGATCGCTGTGCTTTCTCCGATCCTTGTGGGCAGTTTGCTGGGTGTGGAAGCACTCGGAGGATTCCTGGGTGGCGTCATCCTCTCCGGACAATTGCTTGCCGTTTTCATGGCTGGATCAGGCGGTGCCTGGGACAATGCCAAGAAGACCATTGAAGATGGATTGTATGGCGGAAAAGGATCTGAAGCCCATCACGCTGCCGTCGTGGGTGACACGGTGGGAGACCCGCTGAAAGACACCGCTGGTCCGGCGTTGAACCCGATGATCAAGGTCATCAACCTGGTGTCGCTGCTTGCTGCTCCGGTATTGATCGCCTATCAGAAACCTGGACAGATCTCCGTGGGCCTCGTCATTACCGGTGTGATCTGCTTTGTCATCATCTCCCTGGCTGTCATGACCTCCAAACGTGGGGGATTGCGTCGGGCGAAAAAACTGGAATAACAGAAACGTATGCCGGAGTCCGGAAACGGAAGACCGGAGATCGTTTGCATCACAATGGGAAGGGGGATACCGGACGTAAAGTCGGGTGCCCCCTTCCTTTTTTATTCTGTTGAACTGATTCATCTGGATGTGAAAGTGAAGGAACAGGGGATCGGCAGGCCGCGATTTCCTTACAATCAGCGGATAATGGCCGACTTGAACCACTCCAATTTCTGAAAATGTGTTAACGGCAGGAGCGATCCGGATTTACTTCGCCATTTTTTCAATTTACCCTTTCGCATTTGGCAATTAAGATTATCTTTGCACTCTATTTGTAATTATTCTTAATAAAAATAGAAGTGCGGTTATCTGACGTAGGAGAGAACAGGACGGTCGTTATTTCCAAGGTTTTGGGCCATGGTTCTTTCCGTCGCAGAATCTCGGAAATGGGCTTTGTCCCTGGCAAGGAGGTGTCGGTATTGAAGAATGCCCCCTTCCGGGAAGCGGGCCTGATCGAAGTGATCACCCAGGAAGAGGCAGAGCAGATCCGCCAGCCGGCCTTCGACGGCATCATCGACCTGGAGGAGATGAAGGTCTCTGCCAAGGAGAAGGGGAGGATGATGACCGTTGCACTGGTTGGCAATCCCAACTGCGGCAAGACCACCCTCTTCAACCGCCTCACCAACTCCAAGGAACATGTAGGCAATTACAGTGGTGTGACCGTATCTTCCAAGGTTGCCACCCTGAAAAAAGATGGATACCAGCTGGATCTGGTCGACCTGCCAGGAACCTATTCCCTGACCAGTTTCACCCCAGAGGAACTCTTTACCCGTGACTTTATCCTGGAGAAGATGCCCGACATCGTTGTCAATGTGGTGGATGCCTCCAACCTGGAGCGCAATCTTTTCCTGACGACCCAACTGATCGACATGGACATTAAGGTGGTGATTGCCCTGAACATGTACGACGACATGGTGGCGAGTGGTTCTCGTTTGAAAATCAAAAAATTAGCCAAGCTGACCGGCATTCCGATCATTCCAACCACTGCCAGCACGGGCGAAGGTCTCGACGACCTGCTCAAAAAGCTGACGGAGGTATATGAAGAAAAGGATCCGATCGTGCGGCACATCCACATTCATTACGGCGAAGAGATGGAGAAATCGATCTACGTCATCCGCCGTGAAATCAAGAAAGACAAGCCTTTGACGGCCACCTTCTCCTCCCGTTATCTTGCCATCCGATTGATTGGCAAGGATCCGGATGCCTTAAAGGTTTTGGAGAGTTCTTCCAATTATCAAAGCATTCGGGAGGCCACCTCCCATGAGATTGCCCGGTTGGAGTCCCGACTGGGGGAGGAGAGCGCCCAACTGATCACCGATGCCAAATATGGATTCATTGCCGGTGCCCTCAAGGAGTGCTACCAACCCGGCATCATGAGTCGGATGATCACCACCGAAAAAATCGATAAGGTGATGACCGGCAAATACCTTGGTTTCCCCATTTTTCTTTCCCTGATGTTCCTTACTTTTTATGCCACCTTCACTTTGGGGGCACTTCCTACGGAGTGGATCATGAAGGGTGTGACTTTTGTCTCCTCTCTGGTGTCGGAAGGGATGCATGCCGGTATGCTGAAGGATCTGCTCACCGATGGCATCATCAAGGGTTTGGGGAGTGTCATTGTTTTTATGCCCAACATTCTGATTCTCTTCTTCTTCATCTCGTTGATGGAGGATACCGGCTACATGGCCAGGGCCGCCTTCATC
This sequence comes from Marinilabiliales bacterium, assembly GCA_021286825.1. GTDB lineage: Bacteria > Bacteroidota > Bacteroidia > Bacteroidales > Prolixibacteraceae > CAINVV01. The sequence continues at coordinate 10,142 of JAJTBP010000117.1, forward strand.
ATGGACAAGCTGATGCACAAGATGGGCCTCCATGGCCGCTCTTTCATACCGATGATCATGGGCTTTGGATGCAATGTCCCGGCCATCATGGCCACCCGCACCATCCGCAACAGGGGTGACCGGTTGCTTACCATGATGATCATTCCCTTCATGTCCTGTTCCGCCCGTTTGCCAGTCTATGTGGTCCTGATCTCTGCCTTTTTCCC
>JAJTBP010000472.1 GCA_021286825.1 Marinilabiliales bacterium
GATGAGAGAATCGGAAGGTAAATGGCTGAAGATTCTTTCATAATCAGAAAGCTGACTAATTTTTTGTTTTGTATCTTAGTTTTGGATTCATGCAAACGAGAGCTCCTAATATTTTACTAAACTTTATTCATTTCCCATGAAAAATTCACTTTTGTTGCTGGCTATTGGCATGCTTCTGGCGATACTTCCGGCGAGAGCCGGAGCGAAGGAGTCTGCCTTGGCAATTCCAATTGAAAAGTACACTTTGAAAAACGGTCTGACCGTTGTGCTGCATGAGGATAAATCGGATCCGATTGCTGCAGTGGCCATCTATTACCATGTTGGCTCGAGTCGTGAAACAGAGGGCAAGACCGGGTTTGCCCATCTCTTTGAACACATGATGTTCCAACGTTCCGAAAACGTTCCGGAGGATCAGTTTTTCAAGTACATCCAGGGTGCCGGAGGTACTTTGAATGGCAGTACCAGTCAGGATCGGACCAATTATTACGAGATTGTTCCCAAGAATGCGCTGGAGATGGCCCTTTGGATGGAATCAGACAGGATGGGTTATCTTGAAAATACGGTGACCAAACCTGCCTTGACCAACCAGCAAAATGTGGTCCAGAATGAAAAGAGAGAGAGTGTAGACAATGCCCCGTACGGATTCAATCAGGAGATCATTGCCAAAACGCTCTATCCCAAAGGCCATCCCTACAGTTGGACAGTCATTGGAGACATGAAGGATCTGACCAATGCCACGGTAGAGGATGTGAAGGCCTTTCACCGGAAATTCTATTCTCCCAACAATGCTACCCTTGTGGTGGCAGGAGACATAGACAAGAAGGCAGTCAAGGAGATGGTCCAGAAATACTTCGGAGAGATTCCCATGGGTGTCACGGTCGAAAAGCGCAAACCGCAACCGGTTGTCTTGGCTTCTACTGTCAAACTTTATCAGGAAGACAATTTTGCAAGGTCGCCCATGTTAACCATGGTGTTTCCTACGGTAGAACGCTTCTCAAAAGATTCCTATGCCTTGAACTTTCTTGGAGAGTTGATGGCGGGAACCAAGAAATCGCCACTGTACACCTTGCTTGTGAAGGAGAAAAAGCTGACATCTCGGGTCATGGCCCGGAATGGTTCGCAGGAACTGGCCGGTGCTTTCACCATTTCCGTTACTGCCAATCCGGGGGTGACACTGGATGAAATCGAAAAGGCCGTCTTCCAGGGATTCGACAGATTTGAGAAGGAAGGATTTTCGGAAGAGGATCTGACCCGGATCAAAGCCAGTGACGAGACCCGATTCTTTAATTCTCTGGAGAGTGTCCAAAGTAAGGCATTTACGCTGGCTGAATACAATATTTTCAAAGACGATCCTGAATATTTCAAGAACGATCTGGCAAACATCCAGGCGGTTACCATGGCTGATGTGAAAAATGTCTTTCTCAAATACATCAAAGGAAAGAATTTTGTGGAAACCAGCTTTGTCCCCAAAGGAGATGTAAAATCGATTGTTCAGGGATC
>JAJTBP010000118.1 GCA_021286825.1 Marinilabiliales bacterium
ATCCCTCTTTAACATCCGGAAGGGCGATCTTTTTACGACGCCAATTGTCACTTGTCTTTTCATCGAAAATGGTCTTCGGATCCAATGGGGTAATGCGCAACTTGCCATTTTCAAGGTTGTAGGTGTTGCCTGCCATCTTGTCGATCATCTCCATCTGGGCATTCTCAACGTAATAGGGAACCTCGAACTGAGCAAACTTGAACCCCGATTTCTTGAAGATCTTTAGTTTTGTTTTGTGCTCAAATACCAACCTGTATCCGTTGTCGTACAGTTGGAAAAATGATTTGCCAATGTCGTAAAGGACCACCGCTTCGGCTGTGGTGTCTTTTGCATAATTTTTTAGATCAAACTCTTCCTGTGAAAATTTTCCAAATTCATGGAGGAAATTCTGTGCATTCAACATCCCGGCAAAACAGCATGTGACAAGCAGCAGACAAAGCATTTTTTTCATAAGCGTTGTATTTCAGTTGGGTTATTTCGGGGGAGTGACGATGATCTGCTCCGTGGTTTTGACCGATTTGGTGAATTCATAAAATTCCTTGTAAGCAGACAGGGGCCAATATCCCGGATAAATCCATAGTTTTCGGGAGAGCCACAATGTTTCTCCCTGGATCTTGGCGGAAACCTGATATTTTCCAAATTTGGTCGAAAGGGTTTGATTGGCAGGATAGAGACGCATGTGCCACGACTCCTGCAGATGATACGTTACACTGTCTTGTCGGACAATGGGATAGGGAAAATAGAGTGCATTCTTTCGCTGGGAGGGATCCGAAAAGAAGAGGGGTAAAATGGGAAAGGTGCTAAAATAGAATTCGCTTCCCATCTTTCTAAGGAATCCGGAAAGTTTTAGATCGGCCGACAAGTCAATGCTTGCCGAGTCCCGAGAGCTCTTTTCAAGTTTCCAGTCGGCCACCTCATAATTGGCGAAGGGCATGTAGTTCTTCACATACTCCTCTTTGTCACTTTGGTTCGCATTGACATGCATCCAGTTGAACGCTTCATACTCCTGGCCTCTGAATCGAAAGGTGAGTCGGACCTTTGCGCTTTGGTCACGCTGGCAGGTCACATCCATATTTCTTTCGACCCGAACAGTGGATTCCGCCAGTGAGGGCAATTGGACTAGCTTGCTGTCGGAAGGATCGATCCAGAGTCCGGTCCTGTTTTGGGTGGAAACGCCTACGTAATTGAAAGGTTCAGCATTCTCTGTGTTTTCGATCCAAATGGTATCCCGTTCCAGAGGGACCGCCAGCAAGACATGGTTGAACTGGAGCGAAGGAATCTCTTTGCGAAAAATGGCTGGAATGGGATCCCGGTTGACGAGTACAAAATGACTCGCAATCCCCGCGACAGAGAGCAGCGCCTTGAAGTAGTTGGACAAGGCCTTGCAATCCCCAAACCGGTTTCTGGATACATAGGTGGCAGGATAGGATTTGAGTCCGCCAATGCCAACAGAAACATTGATGTACCGGGTATGGTCCTGAAGATAATGATACAATCTGTGGATGATCTCCCGTTTTTCCGTGGTGCCTGAGATCAGTTGCAGCACCTCCTCTTGCTCGGGTTTGTCCAGGGTGAGCAGGTCCTGATTCAACAGGTAGAACCAATTGCCCAACTCTCTCCAACTTTGGGCCTGCCCCTTTATTCCATAGAAAAAGGATTCGGGTACGAGAATGAGGCGGGGAACAAGATCCTCCGGAGAGGGAGAAAAGGCCTCCTTTTCTGGGAGTCCATCAAACTTTGTGTCGTAACGGAAGGTCACATGATCGCTGGTGGAATCCAGGCGCGATTTCCGGAGATGGCTATAAACCTCCCGATAACGGGTGCGGGTAGGCAGGGTCACGGTGACATGTCCATCCAGGGTCGGAATCTCCGGATCCAGGACCGGTGTCCAATCCGTGAGTACCGTAAATTGGTCCAGCTTCAATCGGTAGGTGTAGCCGATGATGTAGGGATAGACATTGTATTTCAACTGAAATTTCTTGACGAAACGATCTTCGTAAAGCGATCCCTCCGAAAATTGATTGGTTTCCTTGATGTCTTTCGATTGGAGTTCCCGGATCTGCTTCCCATCTGTCAAGGCTATCCAGCCATTTACTTTGGAGATCTTTTGATTTTTGGAGTAGGGCAGGGAAATCTCGGTGAGTCTTTCCCCTTCCCTTCTGTTGACGAGGATCAGAATGGAATCGGTTATTTCCAGATCTCCTCCTTCCAGTCGATAGTGGGTTGCATTCTTCAATACAACACAGTCCTGTGACCGGACACTGGTCGGAAGGGAAAAGATACATAGCAAGAGAATGGGGTAGGTTAGGCGGAAGAAATTCATGGTGGGTGGTAAGGGAGTAAAAATTAGGATACCTGATTTGGAAGCAGCTGTCTCCTCAGCCGGAAACAAAGCGGGCTGATCCCATTGGATTGGATGTGGGTCGAAAGGCAGGTAGTTTTTTCATGCGTCTAGTCAACCGGATGGCCCCGATACTCCACGGCTCCCATGGGACGACCCGATTGGATCGCGGATGTCACCCAATCAGATGTTCAGGAGCGTTTGCCGGCCGGTTTTCCTTCAGGAGCCGACGGAACGTTTCTGAAGCAAATGGAAAGCATGGAGTGAAGGCAAAGGTTATTACCTACAAGTTTAAAAAAATAAATTCACATCTGTTCGGTCCAGACCCTGAATAATCGAAATTTTAAACAATGCAGTCCAATGTCGGAGCAGGTGTGGAGAGCGGGGTCCCTCCTGTCGAATCATTTGTGGTCGTTGGCCTGTGGGGAGATTGATTTGGGTATTTAACGGGCCCGGTGAATCGAACGGATGGCTACCGGATGTTCCAGGTATTGCCCGTGATCCTTCATCTGCTGAATCTTTCGGACGAGATCCATCCCTTGGGTCACCCGGCCGAAAGCGGCAAATCCTTGTCCATCCGGATTGCGTTTGCCACCAAAGTTCAGTTCCGGTTGATCGCCGACGCAGATAAAGAACTCAGAGGAGGCAGTCCCGGGCTGATTTCTGGCCATGGAGAGTGTCCCATCCAGATGGAGGAGACCGGTTTCCCGTGTGGTTTCATGACGGATGGGTTCATATTGACGGATCGCTACGATTGAATCTGAGTAGAATCCCCCCTGGATGACGGCTATCCGCACCGGATTGTTGGGTTGATTGTCTGGCCTGACCACACGATAAAAGGAGGCCAGGGTGTCGTAACGATTGGTCTCGGCATAGCGGAGAAAGTTGGCGGCAGTAACGGGTGCCTGATCCGTATAAAGTTCTGCTTCGATGACGCCTATCTCCGTTTCGATGGCGACTCTCGGCCGATCGGAGTGGCAACCGGACAGTAGGACTGTCATGAGAAGGCCTGCCATTTGGCACATGCGCTTCAGGGTGTTTTTGAGTGGCATCATGACGACTGACCTTTCTTTGTTTGACCATTCCAGCCATCAGGGTTTCGAACGATTTCGAACCTCCGATTGTCTGAAATGCAATCACAAAGATAAAGGGGATGTGATCAGTACCAAGGGCTGATGCAAAAATGAATCAAGGAAGCATTTCAATGGCCTTACTCCCTCTTCCATTCCAACAGCCGCCGTTCTCCCTGAAGTGCCCGGACTTCAGTCGCATCCTGACTCACCTCCAGGGTCCCTCGATAGTGGCCTTCCGCATCACGAATGGCAAAATATCGGATCAGCAGGAAACGGCCTCTCATTTGAATCCAGAAATCGGCATGGTCCTGTTGGCCGGTGCGAAAGGCCGCAACGATCTCATTGACCACGGAAACACTCTCCGGGGGATGACAGTTTTGGACTTTTCTACCAATGATGGCAGGAGATCGGGGGAAGATCCGTTCCGCGTTGTCAGAGAAAAAGGCTACCTCATCCTGTTCATCCACGAAGGTGATGTCGACCGGCAAGTGCCGGAAGAGCAAGACCAGTTGTTCGACACTGAGCAGCCCGGTTCCGGGGTTGATCTTATCCGGATTGGCAGTGGGATGCTCCTGGAGAAGAAGCGAAGGTTTCGGATTTACGCCATAGCACCAACCGATCTCAAGGCTCTCGCGGAGCATGGCCGCCCATCCCGAATCCGGTATTGCACGCAGAGCCACCGGGAAGACAATCTTTTCCTCCCTGAAAATAACCGGCAGCAGAACAAAATAGAGTTTGCCCAGTTCCCGGTTCAACACTGCAAAATCCGGCGTGCCGGAGGCAAGCAGTTGTTCCAGATGCTTGACTGAGGCTCGGAAATCGTCATGAAAGGACCACATCACCTGAAGACAGCGGTAGGAGGGGAATGCCTTTTCAATGTAGGGAAAGAGAATGTTCTCCTTTTTGATGTAGTGCAGCTCATACTCCTTCATCTCTTGGATGCCTGAGGCCAACTCCCGAAGTATTTGGCCGCGTTCCGTCTCATCGGAAGCCGATAGCCGCTTCACGATCTCCTTCATTTTGTTGAGTCGCTCCTCAACGGATCGGTTCTCTTGTATCAGGAAGGAGAGGAAATGACTGGAATCCGGAAGCTCCCATGAAAAGGCCGATAACGATTTATAAAAGGCATTGATCAGTTTCCCGGTGACTGCTTTTAGGGAGGCTGTCTCCAGACCGTTGGCAAGCAGCGTATCGAACAAACGCATCGTCTCCTCCGGCGTGACGGTCTCGATCAGCGGACGATGCAATTCAAAAAATTCCCGGGTGCCTTTCCCCTGTATCAGTCCAAGGGCAAAGGTGGTGAGTCCCTCCAATCTGGGATCCTGGCGATGGATCAGTTCTGACATGGTAAAAACCGATGTTTTTGATTTTCTGAAAATTTACAAAATTAGAGGGACAAGGCCTTCGGGAAGAGAATGTTATTTTCCAGGTGGACATGCACATGGATATCCTCTTCAAATTGCTCAAGCAACTTCATGGTGACCCGATAGGTTGTGCATCCATCCTCCGGAACCTGGTAACCCTTTGTAATCACGGCAATCTGATCCAGCGCTCCTCCGGCAAATTCATGCTCGCCGTTCATCCGGTCGATTTCGGAACGAACAAGGGCTGCAGCTTCGTCATTTTTCCCTTTGAGTAAAGCATGGATGGCCGGGAACAATACCTCTTCCTCATTTCTGAGGTGCTGATCCAGCTCTTTGCTCACCGCAGCAAAGAGGGTGGCCACTTCGCGTAGTTCCGGATGATTGTCTCCGTGAACCCGTGCAATTTTCTCCGTGTAGGCAACCAGTTCCGGCATCGTTTTCTTTACATAGGTGTGATGGGTGTTGACAATGTAATCTGCCAAAAATCCTGGATTCCATGCGTTGTAGTTGAGGGAAGGTGCGATCGGGGAGACTTGCAAGGCGGTGATGTCCGACTCAAACTTCCCGGGATCCAACCCTTTTTTCCGGCAAGCCTCTCCAAGACTCATTTTGCCACCACAGCAAAAGTCAATTCCGGCTTCCCTAAACAGGGCAGCTGTCCTAAAATCCGCTGCCACAATCTCTCCAAGCGATTTGCTTGCATATTCCATGTTTTTCATTTTCGTCTCATTTAAAGTGTGGGAGCAAACATACAACATTTTTATTAAAAGACAAAATAGTCTTTTAATAATTCTCCGTTCTCCTGTCTCCCCAATAAAAAGGCCCCCGGATCTTTTCCGGAGGCCTTAGGCAGGCGGTTTTCCTGATTTGCCCCAATCCTGATGGGCATCGGTTACCGCTCTTGCGATGCAGAAGCGGGTTTTGTTTTTCAAAGCAGACCTTCCATTTTCAGTTGATCCACGGTAAGCGGTGCTCCGACTTCGATGATGGCAGCTTTCCTGGTGCCGGTATGATGACCTGCCGGATGATGCTTTCCGTTTACTTCAACGGCAAACATGACAAACATTCCGAATGCGACCAGTGCGATTTTTGAAAGAAGAGATTTCGTTTTCATGACTTTTGTTTTTAAGGGTTGTTTTTAATTTCTGATTCAAAAATAGAGCGGTGGAGCGCGGTTGCAAAACGCAATAGACCAGTTGGATATTTTCATCGACGGATGAATGGTTTTTATCGGCGATCCGCCGTTAGGCTCAATTATTTTAACATATAATTCATGCAGATCCGCCGGTAACGGCTTGAATATTTTGTACATTTGAGACAGTTAACCCTAAATTTAATTGCCATGATCCTCTGGATTGTTCTTGGAATTGTTCTTTTGATTGTCTTATGGCTGATCGCCACCTACAACGGACTCGTTCGTTTCAGAAATACACGGCAAAATGCCTTTGCAGACATTGATGTACAGTTGCGTCAACGTCACGACCTCGTTCCACAATTGGTAGAAACGGTCAAGGGATATGCGACCCATGAGCGGGAGTTGCTGATGAAGGTAACCGAAGCCAGGACTGCGGCCATGGCAGCTACCACCATCGATGACAAGATCCGGACCGAGTCACAGCTGACCTCTGCCTTGCAAGGCCTTAAGGTCTCCATGGAAGCTTATCCGGATCTGAAAGCCAACCAGAATTTTCTTCAGTTGCAGGAAGAGCTAAGCGACATTGAAAACAAGCTGGCTGCTGCCAGACGTTATTTCAATGCGGCTACCACCGAATACAACACAGGCATTGAGACCTTCCCGGCCAACATAGTCGCCGGTTCATTCGGTTTCAGGCGTGAGACCATGTTTGATCTGGGCCAGGAGAGGGCCTCTTTTGAAGAAGCACCGAAGATCAGCTTCAACTGATGACATACGTTGGCATTCAAACGCAGATCATGAGGAACAATTTCAAGAGTATCCTCCTGGTCACAGCCTTCCCGTTGGTGTTGATTGGGATGGTGTATGCCGTTCTTTTCTTCAGCAGCCAACAGAAAGATCCGGAGGAGGTCAATGACCTGTTCCTCCGGGTCATTCCTTTTGTCATACTGGGGACCTTTCTGTGGTTTGTGGTGGCCTGGTTTTTTCACAATGCACTGATTCAAATGGCCACCGGTTCCCGTTACCTGGAGCGGTCGGAAAACAAACGGGTGTACAATCTGGTGGAAAACCTCTGCATCTCCCGTGGTCTGAAGATGCCCCACCTTTTCATCATCGAAGACGATTCACTCAATGCCTTTGCAAGCGGCATCAATGAAAAGACCTATTCGGTGACCCTTTCACGCGGCATCATCAACAAACTGAATGATGAGGAGTTGGAAGGGGTGATCGCCCATGAGCTTTCGCACATTCGAAACCGGGATGTCCGGTTGATGATCATCTCCATCATTTTCGTGGGTATTTTTGCCTTTGTTGCGGAGATGGCGTTTCGCAGCCTACGGTTTGGCGCCCTTTCCAGGGGTAAAAAGAACGGCGGACTGCTCCTCCTGGTGGTAGTCGTCGTATCGGCCATCTGTTATTTGATTGCCATCCTGCTTCGGTTTGGCATCTCCCGGTCCAGGGAGTACATGGCTGATGCCGGAGCCGCCGAGATGACCCGAAAACCTTATGCGCTGGCAAGTGCCTTGCGGAAAATCCAGAATGATCCCTTGATAGAGGCGGTGACCCGAAGGGATGTCGCACAGCTGTTCATCGAGAACCCGCAACCCGAGGAGAGTAAATTTTCCATCAGCGGACTGTTCTCGACCCATCCGCCCATTGCCAAACGGATCGAGTTGCTGGAACAGTTTGCCTAACGGCGGATCGGCAGGCGGCATTGGTTGCCTTGTCCGAACTGATGATGGGAGTGGGTCAAAGGGTTTAGGCTTGCAGGAAGTGTATCAGCTTTTCGGCTTGTTGACGCATCAGCTCGTATCCGTGGTTGTACAGGCGTAGACGCTTCTGCTTCTCTTTTTCTGCCCGGCCGATCACAAATTCCTGTGATGGGGCCAGTACAAAGATCCTGCCTTCCTGCTCCAGCCCTTCACATGTTGCCAGGGCTTGGTTGTAATCTTCGTTCCGATGGAGCAGTACCTTCAGGAATTCCGGATGTTTCCCGTATTTCAACCGAAGCAGCAGGGTGTTTTTCATCGGATGCTTGCGATAGCCGCGTGGTTGCGTCAGGACCACCACGGCCTTTCTGCCTCTCTCCAGGGCGTAGGTTACAGGGATTGAGTCGGCAACACCGCCGTCAAAATACCTTCTTCCATTGATTTCCACAGCCTTGGATAGGAGCGGGATACTTGAGGAAGCTACGAGTGCTTTTTCCAAACCGGTGCGTTGAAAGTCCATCCGGTCAAAGACGATGGCTTGCCCGCTTTCCAGGGAAGTAGCCACTACTTCGAAGGCTGCCGGATTGCGGTCAAAGGCCTCTTCATCAAAAGGAACCAGATTGTGCGGCAATTCCCCGAAGATAAAATCCATGTTGAAATAGTTGCCCTTGGTGAGCAGGTGACGGTAACCCATGTACCGCGGGTCGGAAGGAAACTCCACGTTGACAAGCAGGTTTCTTCCTTTTTGTCCGGAGAGGTAGGAGGCTCCTACGCAGGCTCCGGCAGAGACTCCGATCACCCTTTGGAACGCAAGGTCATGATCCAGAAAATATTCCAGAATGCCGCTGGTAAAGGCACCGCGCAATCCGCCACCTTCCAGCACCAATGGGATCTGTTCGCCAATGACCATTTTGAGCAGGTTGATAGGCAAAAGTAAGCAATAATGGGATCGAGCGGAGGACACCACCCGAAACTAAGAATTATTTAACCTGCCATGGTTGCTGGAAAATGGGGGCCCCTTCCCAGATTTCGTTTGTTGGATGTACTTATGTCCGGTACAATGTTTACTTTTAACAGTCAAACCACTTCAAACCAAACAGGAACTTATGACATACAACCGCCGCAACTTTCTGAAGCATTCCATGGCTTCCGCAGCAGGCATGACTGCAGCCGGACTTCTTCCAGCAGATCTCTTTGCCCAGGGGCTGCACAGCACTTCGATGGCTGACGAGATTCTCTTGCCTGCCGAGAACAGGCCAAAACTAGAACAATCGATCAAATTTGCCGTGATTGGCATCAACCACAGCCACATTTATGGAATTGTGGATGCGGTGAAGGATGGCGGCGGTGTGCTTTGTGCCGTCTATTCGGCAGAACCCGAGTTGTTGCCCATGTTTCGAAAGAAATATCCGGAGGCCAAGGTAGTCCAGAGTGAGAAAGAGATTCTGGAGGACAATACGATTCAGCTGGTGGCTAGTGCCGGCATCCCGATCGACCGCGCTCCACTCGGAATCCGTGTCATGAAGGCCGGCAAGGATTATGTGACCGATAAACCCGGCATCATCACCTTCAAACAGTTCGAAGAGGTAAAGAAGGTGCAAAAAGCCACTGGTCGGATTTACTCCATCCTTTACAGCGAGCGTTTGAGAAATCAAGCCTCCGTGCAGGCCGGCAACCTGATCAAGGCCGGTGCCATCGGGCGGGTCATCCAGACCATCGGGCTGGGACCCCATCGCATGAACCCCTCCTCACGACCCCCCTGGTTCTTCGATCCGGAAAAGGCAGGAGGTATCCTGACCGATATCGGCTCCCACCAGTGTGACCAGTTCCTGTTCTTTACCAATTCGCAAAAAGCAACCGTTAACTTTTCCCAGATTGCCAACTTCAACACCAGCAACTATCCGGCATACCAGGATTTTGGCGACATGAGCCTGCGCAGTGATCACGCCACCGGATACATCCGCATCGACTGGTTTACGCCTCAGGGACTTGCCACCTGGGGTGATGGCAGAACCTTCATCCTGGGAACCGACGGATACATTGAACTAAGAAAATTCATCGATATCGCTGGTCGGCCGAAAGAGAATCACCTTTTCCTGGTCAATCAGAAGGAGACTCAATACTACGACTGCAACAACGTCTACATGCCTTACGGGGAGCAGTTGGTCAGCGACATACTGCATCGCACCGAAACGGCTATGACGCAGGAGCATTGTTTCCACGCCACGGAGCTTGCTTTAACTGCTCAGAAAAAGGCCCGAAAGATCATCGGCTGAAACCGCACGAGATCGATCGAAAATATCCCCTGAAGGGTGTTGCAGATAAAAAATATTTATATATTTGCGCACTCAAATGGGGGATTCGCTCAGTTGGCTAGAGCGTCCCGACATGAAGTCGGGAAGGTCATCGGTTCGATTCCTCAAAGTTCTAAAAATAATGGGGGATTAGCTCAGTTGGCTAGAGCGTCCCGACATGAAGTCGGGAAGGTCATCGGTTCGATTCCTCAAAGTTCTAAAAATAATGGGGGATTAGCTCAGTTGGCTAGAGCGTCCCGAC
>JAJTBP010000119.1 GCA_021286825.1 Marinilabiliales bacterium
CATCGTTCCCACCACCAAGAACATGGAGTACAAGCTCTATTTCTCGATAGAGTTGTCCGAACCCTGTCTGACCATGGGTGGCTGGGTAAATGAAGAGGTAAGGGACAGTGTGTCTGAAGTGGCGGGATCCGGTGATGTGGCGGCTTACCTAAACTACCATGTACGCAAAGGGGAACAGGTGATGTTAAAGATCGGACTCTCTTTGGTCGATCAGGAGGGAGCCCGCAACAACCTGAAGCAGGAGTTGAACGATTCGGGGTGGGACTTTGACAAGGTGGTCACCTCCGCAAAGCACCAATGGAACCAGTTGCTATCCACCATTCAGGTTGAAGGAGATTCGGCCAATGAACGGAAATTCTACACGAATCTCTACCGGAGCTTTGCCAAGCAGACCTGGAGCGATGCCGATGGCCGGTATTGTGATCCCTTTGAAGTGATCAGAACGACTCCCCCGGGAACGAAAATGTACGGAGGGGATGCCTTCTGGAACTCCTACTGGAACTTTAACACCATCCTGGCACTCGTGGCACCAGAGATGATGAACAACTGGGTCAATACACAACTCGAGTTGTACAGGCATACGGGATGGACCAACAATGGTCCGACCGGACTCGAACACACCCGTGTGATGGGGGTTACGCATGAAGTGGCTCTGATGGTGTCGGCCTATCAAAAAGGGATTCGTCGTTACGACGTCGCCACGCTGTGGGAAGCCATCCACCACAATGCCACCGAACAGGGAAAAGCACTTCCCGGATCCGGCAATGTGGGAATGGAATTTCTGGATGTATACAACAAACTGGGGTATGTCCCATGGGATGTCTCCCGGCGATCCTCCCGAACACTCGACTATTCCTTCACCGACTTCTGCACGGCGCAGCTGGCCAAGGCCTTGGACAAGCAACCGGAATACAACTTCTTCCTGAAGCGATCAAACAACTGGAAGAACCAGTTCAACACGGAAATCAAGTGGCAGATGCCCCGCAATCAAAAGGGAGAATGGAAATGGGACAACAACCTGTTCTCCGGCGAATTGTGGAGCGAAGGAAATGCCTGGCAATACAGTTTCTATGTACCCCATGACATTCCCGCAGTGGTGAACCTGATGGGAAAAGATCTCTTCAACAGCCGACTGGAGGAGGGATTCCGAAAATCGGAACCTTTCCTTTATGCCGCCCATGCGCTGGACAGGGTTCAATCGAAAGTGTCTGAATATTATATCAATCAGGGGAATGAGGTAAACATGCAGGCTTCCTGGCTTTTCAATTATTCCGACAAACCCTGGTTGACGCAAAAGTTTACCCGTGCCATACTAAACAATTATTACGGGGATACCCCCTTCCATGGATGGGAGGGAGATGAAGATGAGGGCCAGATGGGCGGTTGGTTCGTCATCACTTCGATGGGTCTATTCGAAATGAATGGTGGAGTCACCGAAAATTCGATCGTGGATCTGAGTGCCCCTTTGTTCAAAAAAGTAACCATCCGATTGGATCCCGCTTATTACAAAGGCAAGGAATTTGTCATAGAAGCCTTGAACAGCAAACCGGAAAACATCTACATCCAAAAAGCCGAACTCAATGGCAAGCCGCTGGAACACTGTTGGATTTACTTTCGGGACATCGTCAAAGGGGGAAAACTGACCTATACCTTGGGTAGTCAACCCAATCCGGACTGGGGAAAGCGTTAGCCCATGCAGGGAAAGCGAAGCTAGAAAGGGGAAACCTTAACTTTGAAAAATTTTGAGCAGGCTCTCCTTCTTGATGGGTTTGCAGAGTACGTCGTCACATCCTGCAGCCCGGATGATCGCCGTCTCCTCCGGCAAGGTATAAGCGGTCTGGGCAATGATCCGGAGTTCCGGGAATTGGGCCTTCAACAATTTGGTGGCCTCTATCCCATCCATGACCGGCATTTTTATGTCCATGAGGATCATGTCATAATGATTCTCCGATGCCATCCGGATCGCCTCTTCACCATTTTTGGCATGATCAATCCGTCTGAGATGCCCTTTTAGCAAGATCTCAAGGTATCTAAAATTAATGTGCTCATCCTCGGCAATCAACAAAGAAAAATTATTCATCACATCCATTTCTTCTCTTGTTTCATGTTCCGTTGAACCTCCCGGGCATCCCTCTCCAATCGGCAATGTGAAGGCAAATCTGGAACCTTTGCCCTCTTCCGAGGTAAAATAAAGTTCGCCCCCCAACAACCCAACCAATTCTTTGGAGATACTCAAACCGAGTCCCGATCCCCCTATTGCCTGGGCAATGGCGTAGTCACTCCTGAAAAAGGCTTCAAAGATCCTGCTGCGTTCCCTCTCCGGAATTCCCATCCCTGTATCACGGACATAAAACTCCAGTTGATTGCCAATCCGGGCCAACCCGGCCTCAATGGTTCCTGAAGTGGTGAATTTCCAGGCATTTGTCAGGAGATTGGTCAGGATCTGTTTCAGCTTGGTCAGGTCCGAAAGGATGCACAACCGACTCAACTCAACAGGAATCAAGAGCTTCATGGTCAGATTCTTTTCCTTTTGTCCATAATTGAACATGGCAAAAACATCTCTCAGACACTCTGAAGGATTGAGGGCATTGACCACAAGCTCTACTTTTTCGCTTTGCAGGCGCGACAACAAAATCATCTCATCAATAACCCCCAGCAATTGGTTGGAACTGTTAAGAATGATGTTCGCGAAGGCAACTTTTTCCTGATCATTGGCATCCATCATCAAACTGGAGAAACCCATGATGGCATTCATGGGGGTCCGGATTTCATGATTCATGTTGTTCAGGAGGGCCGATTTTAACCGGTTGTTCTCTTCTGCCCTGGCTTTGGCCTCCATCAGCTCCTCTCTTTGCCGGATCATTTCGGTAATGTCGGAAGCGACTCCGATCAAGGCCGTCAGTTTTTCATTTTCGTCCCGCACCGTGGTTGAGGAGAGCAGAACCGGGAAGAGTGTCCCATCCTTTTTCTTGTTGATGATTTCGCCTTTCCAACCTCCCTCTAGCGTTCGGGGTAGAATTTCCCGAACCTGAAGATGTTCGATATCCGGTGGCCTTACCATGCGAATGCTTTTCCCCATCAGCTCATCCTCCGAATATCCATAAGTGCGCTGGAAAGATTTGTTGACAAAGACGATGTTGTCTTCGGTATCCGTGATCGAGACGCATTCCGAGATGCTCTCGAGCGACTGTGCCAACAGTGCATATTTTTTCTGATGCTTCTTCTGATCGGTGATGTCCTCCTTCACGGCAAGGAAATGGGTTATTTTCCCGTTTTCATCCGTAATGGGTGAGATGATGGTATTCTCGTAATAGATCTCACCCATCTTATTTCGGTTCTCAAATTCACCCCTCCACTCCTTTCCGGAAAGGATCGTCCGCCATAGGTTTTTGTAGAATCCATCACTCTTGTTGCCCGATTTCAGCACCCTTGGATTGCGGCCTTGAACCTCCTGCAGGGTATAGCCGGCCAACTCCGTAAACCGGGGATTGACATATTCAATATTTCCTCGGACATCGGTAATGACTATGGATGCAGGATTCTGTTCGATGGCCCGGGAGAGAATTCTCAATTTTGATTCGGCTGCCTTTTTCTCTTTCTGAATGGCCTTCTTTTCAATGACCTGCCGGATCGCCACCCCCAGTTTGGTCAGATTTTCCTTGAGAATGTAATCGTCAGATCCCAGTTTCATCATCTCCACGGCGGTCTCCTCGTTGATGGAACCGGTGATCAGGATAAAGGGTATATCGGGAGCCAGTTCTTGACGCAGGAGCAAGGCATCTTTTCCTGAAAAATGGGGCAAGGAGAAATCGGACAGGATCAGTTCCGGTTGAAATTCTGCCAGGGCCAACTTGAAGGCATCCGCCTCTTCCGTAACCCTTGCTTCATGCATGATTCCGCTTTTCCTCATTTGATGCCGAATCAGTTCGGCATCCTGAGCAGAATCCTCTACCATCAGAATTTTCAATACCGGTTTCATATGTACCAAGCCTTCGACTAGTTGTTAACATTGCCTTCCAACAAAAACATGGACTAGCAATTGATGTAAGGGAACACATTATCCACTGTTTCATCTGTAGGAGTCACCAGATTATGCCCAATGGCAACCCGCTCCTCCCCTTTCCGTTCTATAAATTGGAGGCCCCAAAACCTCTATTAAACAAAACAAAATCCATTTTGTTCTCGGGAAAATCCCTACATCGGATTTTTTTTTACAATTCGCGGTTCAAATGGGCACAAAATGCCCAATTCTGACCTCCATTGGCCTGGAGCCAGACAGGATTTGAGCCAAATGAAAGGCTCCGGAGGGAAAATGCCCATGCATAGGGCAGTCGTTCTCAATCTTCCGTCGAGTACTTCAACTCAAAAACGGGTCTGCTACCCACCTTATCCGGCGACTGAGCATCCGGGAATACCACTTTGATCCTTGTCGCATCAGAAATAGCGTGCAATGCAGCCTCTATCTTACGAATGCGCAGGTTGCCAACGGCTTTTTGCAGGGAATCGACACGCTCCTTCCCGACCAGTTTCAGACAACCCGCCTGAACGGACAGAGAATCCGATTGAAGTTTTTCTTTCAGGAAATTGCCAAAGAGACTTTCATTTCTTTCGGCATCCTTGCCCGTGGCTGCCTTGAACAATTTCCCGGCCTCCCTCAAAGCAATCTCATCTCTCTCCAGACCATCGTCGTTGAGGTATTGAAGTTCCACCTTCATATCCGGCTTTTTGCCTTCAATCGCCACAAAATTTTTGATTCTACGCAGGTGAGTGGCCGTTAAGGTGGTATCCGCATACCCGAATTCCAAACCTTTGACCTCTGTCGGATCAACCCCCAGCAAATGGGACATGGCCAGGAAAGGAGATGCTACCACCTTGACGATCACATTTTTCAGGGTGGCCCACACCAATTTGCGCACATTGGTCTTGGGATCGTTCAAATCCCCCGAAAGGGGCAAATCCAACGTAATGTCTCCGTTGATATCCGTGAGCAGATAGAGCGCCAGCTTTAACGGCAGATTCATCAATCCGCCATGCTTCTTGCCAAGCTTGGCATTTCGGATGATCAGCTTGTTCTCGCTGGCCAGCTGCCGATTGTGAATCAATGTGTTGCCTTTGTAGTACATGTTTCCAAGCAAAATCGGGAATCCCACATAATGTTTGGAATAGAGGTTGAGGTCGGTCAGCTGGAAATTGGTCAGGACATATTTCACGGACATGTCATAGAAATCGTTGGGATTGATGCCCAGTTCGGCCTGAAGTTTCCCACGCTTGTTCAGCCGCATGGTAGCATAGGTTTTGATCCATTTCGAGGCGGAGGAGAGGGAATCGACATTCATTTCAATCTCCGAAAGATGGTAATCGAAGGGCTCTTCCAGTGAGTTGTCGCGCAGATCAATGAGTCCCTTCCGGATACGAAAATGTGAGATATCGTAAGCGTAGACAAAGGGAACGGTATCAGCCGGAGATTCCACCATCAGGTTCATCAGGTTGATGGTCGAATCTTTCATCTCGACATAAAGAAAAGGTTCTTCCAGATCAATGGTTCCAAAACGGAAGTTGAACTTCATGGGATAGGTCTCATCGATGGTGACATCCCCCTGTTTGGCGGCAAGCACCTTTTTGCCGGAGAAATCAGCGACGGAGAAATCATCGACATGGCCTTTCCCCCTGATCATCACCGAATCCAGATTGTCTACATGCCCCTCTACATGAAAATCACCCTTTACGACTCCCTGAAGGGATGTTAGCTTAAAATAGGGTTTCATGTAGGGAAGAAATGGCGAGATGTCCAATCCGGTGGTTTGCAAATCGATCTTATAGGCTCCTTTCAGCCGGTCAAAAAAGGCCTTCGCCGATACCGTTCCCCCGTGTTCCAAATGGAATTGAAACCCTGCATCCTTGATCTCATGCTGGTTAAAGCTGAGGTACGGGATCGAAAATCCCAAATCATTCAACACAGAAGTGTGATCCACCGTTTTGTCGACAAAGGTGAATGTGCCCTTCTCCATTGAGATCCTGCTGAGATCATAGCTGAACGGCTTGGTAGGTTTGGCTGCTTCAGGTTCCGGTTTTTGCTTGGCTTTGACGAAGGCCAGTATGTCATCAAAATTGAATCCGCCTCCACTTTTTACGATGCGCATCTCTGGCTTCACCAGCCGAATCTGTTCCACCTCCAGTCTGGACGAAAGCAAAGGCCAGGGTTTGATGTCCACAAGCAAGGTATCGAATCCCACAAATGTCTGCTGCCCATCGGCTTCGTACATCTTGAAATTCCGAACCACCAGCTTGCTGTGGAAGTAGTCGAGCGAGATCTCCTCCACGGATATCTTTCGACCGGTATACTCTTTCCCGTGCTCATTCAGATATCGGGTTGCATAATGAGGCAGAACCATCAATCCGATCAGACTGACCAGCAGGATCAGTGAAACCAAAACAATTACCGAAAGGATCAGCCATTTTTTCATATGCTTGCAACTGTTTAATTTGTTGAACTTCCGCAGGCGCGGTTGAGATGGGTCCTCCCTCCTTCCCCACTCCATCCGATGGGCACTGCGAAGAAGGCATGGAAACTGCGGCAATCTTCCGGCCGCTTCCATTCCAAGGAACAAGAGGTCCCAGAGGGGCTTCTTCCTGGCGGTAGATGTCGATTGAACCGTCTTTCAGACAAAAAAAGCAGGAAAAACCCGTGCGGGAGAACTTTGTTTGGTAAAGAGAGCAAATTATCGCAAGTCTTGCAAATGAAGCGCCCCTTTTTTACAGGGAAGTCCAGAAAATCGGATCCCTCGAGAGACAAAACCGAATCCAAAGCCCCTATCTTTACTGAAAATCGACTTGCCATGCGGAAACATCGAATGGGGTACCATCTGTTGTCGTTGCTTTTGTTCACATCGTGGACTGTCTGTGGACAACAACCTGCCGAACGGGTGAATGATGCGACGCGTCGTACGCTTTTGGAGCTGGTCAATCAAATGAGATCCGCAGCTTGCCTTTGCGGTGACCAAAAACTGCCCAAAGCCAGATCGGTGGTCTGGGATGATCGGTTGGAAGCAGCAGCCCTGCAACATGCCCTGGATCTGTTCCATAGCAATCATTTGAGTCACAAGGGATCGGATGGGACCAGTCCGGCCGATCGCACCAGTCGCTCGGGTTTTGTCTGGAAAAGGTGTTGCGAAAACATCGCCCAGGGCTTTGATACCCCTGAAGCGGTGATGACAGCCTGGCGGATGAGTCCGCCACATTGCAGAAATCTGATGGACTCAACGATTCAAAGGATCGCAATTGCCCGATGTGGTTCATTTTGGGTCATGGAAGGAGCTACACCCCGCTAGGGTCGGGCAGGTTGCTTTTCCGGACCATCTCATCCGATGGATCCTTCTTTTTTTCCACTTCCGTGGATCGATACCGGCACCTTGCTACCTCACCAAAGCGTTCCCTCTCTGGTGAAGTCTTCCAGGCTCATCCGGATCAACGCCTTGGGTAGGTGGACGAAAAAGGTGCTTCCCTCATGTTCCGTACTTTCAAAGGTCACCTCCCCGCCATGCAGACGGATGGATTCCCGGACAATGTTCAGTCCCAAGCCATTGCCCTGGATCTGCCGGACATTTTCAGCCCTGAAGAAAGGGGAAAACAATTTATCCTTCTCATGCTCCGGAATTCCCATTCCGTTGTCCTGTATTTCCCAGACGACTTCGTTCTCCTTTTCATAGAGTTTGATGCAGATCCTGGGATCCGGGGGTGAGTATTTTAATGCATTGGATATCAAATTATTAAACACTTGATTCATCAGCCGCATGTCCAGAAACATGGTCAGTTCAGGAAGATTGTGCTCAAAAAGTATCTTGTGTTTCAGAGATCTGTCTGAATTGAAGTCCCTCACCACTTTCTGGGTCAGGGCCAACATATCCACTTGTTGGGGGGAGAAACTGATCCTTCCCTCCTGGATCTTGGAGACCTGCATTACATCACCGACTACTTGTGAGAGGTGTTGTACCTGCTCAATGACCGTATTCAGTTTCAGGTAAATCTGCTCCTGATTCATCTTTTTCCAGTAGGACCGCAGGGAATCGCTCAACACCATGATGGAAGCCAGGGGCGTCCTGAATTCATGGGATGCCATCGACACAAACCGGGATTTCAAGTCGTTCAGCTCCTTTTCCCTGGCAATGGCCGACTGGAGGGATTCTTCAAATTCCTTCCTCCGCGATACATCCACCAAAGTCCCGATCACTCTGGATGGCATGCCATGGGTCATCCAGGCAACGGCTTTTCCACGGACAAGTACCCATTTGTAAACACCATTCCTGCATCTCATCCTGAATTCTGCATTCAGAATCTCCTCTTCTCCATTCAGGTGACGTTCAAGACTGCCATACAGTGCCTCCTTATCGTCGGGATGCATCAACACTTCCCAATCTGAAAAATAGTTGGGCAACAAATCCTCCTCATAACCGAGTAAGGCCTTTCCCATCTTGCTGATGTACATCTCCCCGGTGGTTACATTCCAGTCCCACACGCCATCTCCGGAACCTTCCAGGGCAAATTTCCAACGGGCTTCACTTTCTCTCAGGGCCACCTCCATGGCTTTCCTGTCACTGATGTCAATTTTGATGGAGATGTAATTGCAGATGTTCCCTTTGTGATCAAAAACCGGGGAGACAGTCAGCTCTTCGGGATAGGAACTGCCATCCTTCCTTCGGTTGATCAACTCACCGCTCCATGCTTTCCCCTGCAGCAAGACCGTCTTGATTCCACCGAAAAAGGCAGCCTCCTCCACAGAAACCTGCTGCAATTCGTCCAGGGTCTTGCCAACCGCCTCCTCGAGGGTGAATCCGGTAAGCCGGACAAAGGCCGGATTGGCCCATTGAATTTCGTCTTTCAGATTGGTGATGTGGATAGAGAGGGCAAACGACTCAAAAGCGGCGCTCTGCATCATCAAGGCGGCATCCAGCTTTTGTCGCTCCGACACATCCCTGGAGACTCCAAACAAAACCTCCTGATTGTCCCATTTCCCCTTGACCACACGGGTTTCTACCGGTATCTCCGTTCCATCACGGGTGATTAGGGGTACCGGACAAAAAGAGACCCGACCTGCCACCATTTCCCCGACAATGAATCCAGCTTCATCCCTTCTTTCAGGAGGATGGACCTCCAGCACATGCATTCCATGGAGTTGCTCGGCTGTATAACCCAGTCGCTTCTCAACGACGGTATTGGTTCGGATGATGTATCCCTTATCATCCAGGACGAACATGAAATCATCGAGGGTATCAAACAGCAACTTGAAATTCATTTGTATGGACAGCAGGGCTTTTTCGGCACGAATTCTGGCAATCGTACTGCCGACCTCCATCACCAGCGATTCAATGGATCGCTGCATGCTGGGAAAGAACTTGTGTGCGGTTCGGGCTCCTATGTTCAGTGCACCAATGGCTTTCCCCTCATGAAGGATTGGGACTACCGCCAGTGACTGGATATCATCCTTGTTTCGGGCATCATAAACGGGAAAGACCCCATCCTGATAGGGGCCATAGAATGGCTTGCCCTCCTTGACAAAGCGAACATGTCTGGAGGAGGGTCCATACTGCTGATGGGTGGCCAAGAAAGAATCCGGCAGCCCTTTGTAAGCGACAAGATTCAAGTTATGTTCTGTGTCATCAAAAAGATATATTCCACCTTGTTTCAGGTTGGAGAGTTGTAGGATGGCATCCAGGGTGAGGATCAGGGCTTCTTCCATATCGGAAATTCCACTCAGCTTCCATGTCAGGTCCCGTTGTACCTGCAACAATTTTTCAGCGTCTTTTCTTGCCGTAATGTCTTCAAAAACAAAGAGTCTACCATAGTATACGTCTTCCCGGTCCCTGATCTGAGAAGAGAACCTTCGGATGGTCCGCCCATCTGCAAATGGGATCTCATCGTCCACCACATCTCTGTCATTTTCAGACTGCAGCAAAGGGTTTACGGCAGCAAAAGATGCCGGATCTTTGAGCTGTGGCAAACAAGCCGGAAAGATCTCATGGTTCTTCAGTTCCTTTCGTCTGATCGGTTCTTCGAGCGGTTCAATCCCCCATATCTCGCAGAACAAATGGTTGATGTAGAGGATCTCATCTGTTCTGTTGTCCACCACCAGGAAGGCCAACGGAGAAGATTCGGTCATCTGTTTGAGAAATTCTTCG
>JAJTBP010000120.1 GCA_021286825.1 Marinilabiliales bacterium
AGGAGGGTCGATAGAGAGCTAGGGATTGAGGTCCAGGTCAGTTGAAGAAGCGATCCACCGTTCATCAAAAAAATTTCATTTACTAA
Organism: Marinilabiliales bacterium; assembly: GCA_021286825.1. GTDB lineage: Bacteria > Bacteroidota > Bacteroidia > Bacteroidales > Prolixibacteraceae > CAINVV01. The sequence goes on from JAJTBP010000120.1 coordinate 87, forward strand.
ACAGAACACGATGCAGATTGAGATACTTCAGCTGACGGAAGGGGCAAAAAGGGCTACCGGTTCGGTGGTGGTCATCGACGTTTTCCGGGCCTTTTCCACCGCTTGTTACCTATTTGCCGCCGGTGCTTCGCAAATCATCCCGGTGGAGACCGTCGAGGAGGCCCTTGCATGGAAAAAACGACTGCCGGAAGCGCTGCTATTGGGTGAGCGTCATGAACGGAGAGTCGAAGGTTTCGATTTCGGAAACTCTCCAACCCATCTTCAGAAGGGAAATTTTGAGGGGAAGACCGTGGTGATGACCACCAGTTCCGGGACCAAGGGACTGATGAATGCCACGATGGCGGAAGAATTGCTGACGGGAAGCTTCGTCAATGCCGGAGCCATTGTCCGATACCTTCGTCGGCGAAATCCAGCGACCGTCAGCCTGGTTTGCATGGGATACGAAGGACGTTATCCCACCCAGGAGGATACTTTTCTGGCAGAATACATCCGTGGTGAGCTGACGGGATCACCGGTCGACTTTCAACAGATGAAAGCCTTGCTTCGCACGGGTGATGGTGCACGTCTATTGAATCCGGCCAACAGTGAATGGTCACCGGCAAGCGATTTCGACCTTTGTCTTGACCTCGACCGGTTTGACTTTGTCTTGCGGTTGGAGACGGAGCAGGATGCCCGCATCCTGAAGAAAAGACTGGACATTTGATGGCAGGAACCCTACCGCTTGTCTAAAAAAAAATTCAAATCCGGCCGAATGCCGCCATTTTGTCCCCTTGGGTGTGGAATCATCTAACTTTTGGGTATTTTAGCCCTGCGGCAGGAGAACCTGGATTCGTTCAACCCCCTGCCTTACCTGTGCCACTGTGCGCATGGAGACAGGGACATTGAAAAATCAAGCAAAAAACAGTGATGGGAAAATACAACTTCGATGAGATTATCCCCCGGAGGGGTACCGATTGTGAAAAATATGACTTGTTGGGAGCCTATTTTGGCAATGCCGATGCCATTCCGCTGTGGGTAGCCGATGGCGATTTCCGGGTCCCCGATTTTATCACCGCTGCCATCCGGAAGAGGGTGGATCATGAAATTTACGCCTACTCTTACCGGCCGGAAGGATATTACCAATCCATTGTGAATTGGCAGAAATTGCGTCACAACTGGGAGGTTCAAAAGGAGATGATCCTGCCAACCGAAGGGGTGGTGCTTACTTTGAGCGCCCTGATCATGGCTTTCACCGAACCCGGTGATCAAGTGGTCATCCAGCCACCGGTCTATACCCCGTTTTTCACCTGTGTCCGGCAAACGGGCCGGGAGGTGGTGGAAAATCCGCTGAAGCGAACAGGCGATCACTACACATTCGATCTGGATGATCTCAAGGAGAAGATAAGCTCCCGGACAAAAATGCTGATCCTCTGCAATCCCCACAATCCGGTGGGTCGTGTATGGACCGAAGCGGAGCTCCTTGAACTGGGCAGGATCTGTGTGGAACACAACATCCTGATGGTATCAGACGAGATCCACAGCGACCTGGTCTTCGGGGGATACCGGCACATTCCATTTCCCACCCTGTCAAAGGAACTTGCGGATCGATGCATTGTCTGCATGGCTCCCAGCAAGACTTTCAACATCGCCGGGCTCTCCTCTTCCTATGTGATCATCCCGGATCCAGCGATCCGGGGTCAGTTCGACCGGTTTTTGCATCAATTGCATCTGGTCAACGGAAACATCATCGGCAACGTTGCCTTGGAAGCCGCCTATACCCATGGCTCGGAGTGGGTGGATGAGCAAAATGACTATCTGGCAGAGAACCGGAATTACCTGTTGGATGTTCTTTCCAAACGGATGCCAAGGGTTCGGATGACCTTTACCGAGGCGACCTATCTGGCTTGGATGGATTTCAGTGCGTATGGGTTGAGTGAAAAAGAACTGAACCACCGGCTGATCCATCAGGCAGGGATTGTGCTCAACAAAGGGTCGATCTACGGTAAGGAAGGGGATGGATTTTTCCGGTTGAATTTTGCCTGTCCGCGTTCGGTCTTGGCCACGGCTTTGGAGAAGATGGCAGGGGAACTGGGGCGTTAAGTCTTCAATGAGCCCTGGAGAGGACCCTGGCAGCGAAGTCCCTGAGCTCGGTTTTGCTCTCTTCGCTTACATTTAGCTGGTCAAGATATCCCATGGCTTCCGATACATACGATTGCATCTGATTTTTGGTGGCTGTGGCTGCACCCGTGGAGGTGAACAGGGAGCGCATGGCATCGATCTTTTCTTCCGGAAGGTATTGTTGTTTGCCGATCCACTCCAGAAGGGCGGTTTTTTCTGCCTGATTGCCCAGTTCCTGCGCCGTGAGCAGCAAATAGGTCTTTTTGTTTTCCAGAATGTCTCCCCCGATTTTTTTGCCAAAGTGGGCCTCGTCGCCGTAGACATCCAGCCAATCGTCCTGCAATTGAAAGGCCATGCCTGCAGCCTGGCCAAAATCATACAACAAATCTGCGGAATGGGCGTCGGCTCCCGCCAACAAGGCTCCCGTTTTCAGACAACAGGCCAGTAAGACGGCTGTTTTGAGACGGATCATCTCCAGGTATTCCGGTAAGGTCACATCACTTCTCGTCTCAAATTCCATGTCGTATTGCTGTCCTTCGCACACCTGGAGGGCCGTTGTGGAGAAGAGTGACAGCACGGGTTGAAGCCGAGCCGTCTCGAGTTGGGAGAGGTATTGGAAAGCGAGGATGGACATGGCATCTCCGCTGAGAATCGCACTGTTCTCACCGAAACAGACATGCACGGCTGGTTCGCCACGGCGGATCGGTGCATGATCCATGATGTCGTCGTGCAGCAGGGTGAAATTATGGAAGATCTCCAGTGCAAAAGCTGCCGGCAGGAAAGGTTCTACGGATTCGGCAAAAAGCGATGCCGCATGCAGCACCAAAACAGGCCGGATCCTTTTACCACCTGCTTTCAGGGAATAGACCACCGGCTCGTATAACTTCCGTGGATCGGAGCTACGAATCTTCTGGTTCTCTTGATGGAAGGCCCGCTCAAAGAGTTCCTGAAGCGGTTGAAAGGCAAGCATGCTAGTTTTCTGTTTCGGCCACAATCATCTCTTCACTGACCATCTTGCAATGTCCAACGAAACGGGCACCCGGCTCGACGGATAATTTACCCATGGTCAGGTTGCCTGTGATCGAGGCGGTGCTTTTCAGGGAAAGAATGTCCTTTACGATGATCTCGCCTTTTACAAATCCGAGAATCTCAGCATTGGCACAATGGATGGTACCTACGATTCTTGATTCCGGTCCAACAACCACCCTTCCCCTGCATTCGAGGTCTCCCTCCAGAATGCCATCGATGCGGATATCCCCTCCGGATTCAATGTTCCCCTTGATGACGGTGTCCTGCGAAATGGTATTAAGCGCTTTGAATTCGCTAACGACAGGTTTTGACATGCCTTTGAGTTTTGTTCAGTTAAAATGCCGTTGAAGTTACTAAATCGGAAGAAAAACATGCTGTTTCACCCTATAAAAAAATCCCTTTCGGGATTCTTTTAGACGTTTGGTCCGAAGGCAGAAAAATCTTCAGCCCGGTAATCAGACAGCTGCGCTCTTTTCAATAGCCAGCTTGCCTCTGTAATAACCACATTCAGAACAAACGGTATGGTATTTAACCGCTGAACCGCAATTGGAGCAAGAGGAAATCTGAGCAGGTACGGCTTTGTCATGCGTTCTGCGCTTATCCCTTCTCGTACTGGAGTGTTTGTGCTTAGGATTTGCCATTTTAAATAATCTTTACTTTAATTACCACTAAATTTTTTTAAATCATTCCATCTGGGATCTGCGGGTTCATCCTTGTCGTGCCCATGATACCGGAGTTCTTCCAGTTTTTTGAGCATCAACGGATCACAAAGGCTTTTTCCATCATTTCCCTCCGGATGCAATCTGCGGATCGGTAAACTAAGGATGATGAACTCGTAGATGTATTGGGCTACTTCAACCTGAAAATCGGATGGACGAAGGTAGATCAACTCTGCTTCATCTTCCATCTCTTTTTCTGAGAACTTGACCAACAGTTCCCGATCGGTCCGGACAGGATGGCTGAATGTCTCCAAACAACGATCGCAGATCAGCTCTACTGTGCCATCCAGCGAAAATTGCAGTTTCAGATAGGTGGATCGCTTCTCAAGCAAGATCCTGACATTCAATGACCCTTTCTCAACTTCAGATCCTTCGAATTCTTCAAAGAAACGATCATCGACACTGAAATCGAACTGATGTTTCCCTTCACTTAATCCTGAAAACTGAAGGGAATATTGTGAAAGGTAATTCATACTATCCCCGATAAAAAACTTGGCAAAGGTATAAAAAATTGTCAAACAATCTGGAAAATATTTTTTTCAGATTTTCAACTGTTTTACGGTCCGGATGATCCCTTCCGCATCGAATCCGCATTCGCGGTATAGCTCTTGTTGGGTACCCTGTTCCACAAACCTGTCTGGTACCCCCAACCTCACCAGGTGGATGGTTCGGCCTTTGGAAGCATAGTATTCCAGAATCGCACTGCCGAATCCGCCGGAAATGACTCCGTCCTCAACGGTAATGAGGCTATGGTACTGACTGGCAATCTCATCCAGCAATGCCGTATCCAGGGGTTTGACAAATCGCATGTCATAGTGGGCAGGGGTGATGCCTTCTGCCTCGAGGAGTGTGATCGCTTCCGTGACGAAGTTACCCGGATGTCCGATCGAAGCGATGGCAATCTCTTTTCCTTCCCGTAGTTTTCGTCCTGTCCCAACTTTAATCTCTGCATAGGGCAATTCCCAGTGGGTGTGCATGCCATTGCCTCGCGGGTAGCGGATGGCGAAAGGACCCTTGTTCGCCAGTTGGGCAGTGTACATCAGGTTGCGCAGTTCGATCTCATCCATGGGAGCGGCAACCGTCATGTTGGGGATGTTCCGCATGTAGGAGAGATCAAAAACCCCATGATGGGTTGCGCCGTCGGCACCTACGAGTCCGCCACGGTCCATGCAGAAGATCACATTCAGTTTCTGAAGTGCCACATCATGGATGACCTGATCATAGGATCGTTGCATGAAGGAGGAGTAGATGTTGACAAAGGGAAGTTTGCCCGAGACGGCCATTCCGGCGGCAAATGTGACGGCATGGGGTTCCGCAATGCCCACATCAAAAGCCCTCGACGGCATCGCTTCCATCATGATGTTCATCGAGCAGCCACTGGGCATGGCTGGTGTAACGCCGACGATGTCCGGATTTTTTTTGGCAAGGTCGAGCAAAGTCAGACCAAAGACCTGTTGATATTTCGGAGGAGTCGGATTCGGATTGGGATCGGAAAGGATCTCGCCGGTTTCTGCATTGAACTTACCCGGAGCATGCCATTTTGTGGCATCATTTTCGGCATGGACAAATCCTTTGCCTTTCTTGGTCAGGACATGCAACAGCTTTGGACCGGGGATCTCTTTCAGATCATGGAAAATCTTGGTGAGGGCCACCACGTCGTGACCATCTACTGGCCCGAAATATCGGAAGCCCAATGCTTCAAACAGATTGCTGTCGTTGAAGACCATCGCTTTTACCGCATGCTGATGACGCCGCAAGGCCGATTGCATCACTTTGCCGGCCCTGTTGAAATGTTTCAGGATCTGCCAGACACCCGACCGTATCCGGTTGTAGGCACGCGAAGTCTGCATGCGCAACAGGTAGCGGCTGATTCCTCCGACATTGGGGTCGATCGACATGTTGTTGTCGTTCAGGACAACCAGCAGATCGGCATTGGTGGTGCCTGCGTTGTTCAAACCTTCGAATGCCATTCCACCGGTCATGGAACCATCCCCGATGATGGCAATGACCTTCCTGTCCTTGTCTCCATTCAGTCCGGCAGCCACAGAGATTCCCAATGCAGCGGAAATGGAGGTAGAGGAATGACCGACACCGAAGGCATCGTATTCGCTTTCAGACCGGTTTGGAAAACCGCTGAGGCCTTTGTATCGTCTGTTGGTATGGAACTGTTTCCTGCGGCCCGTGAGAATCTTGTGGCCGTAGGCCTGATGGCCAACATCCCAAATCAACTGATCATAAGGGGTGTTGTAAACATAATGTAATGCAACCGTGAGTTCGACAACTCCCATACTTGCGCCGAAATGGCCAGGATTGCAACTGGCTTCTCTGATGATCAGTTCTCTTAATTCGGTGCAAACAACGGGAAGATCCCTTTCCTTTAATTTTCTTAGGTCGGAAGGGTAGTCTATATTTTCCAGCAGTTTTGCCATTGGCTCCTTTCAATGATGCGCAGCGGAATCCCGGGGGATCCGTATGCAAAGATAGCGTAATTCCATTATTTCCCTGTCCAGACAGATTTCATCGTATGGGCCTCAAGGGTTTCCACATAGATTTCACCTCCCTGCGTGTACAATTCAAGGGCCTCTTCCTTCTCTACTGGAGCAAAACTGTAAGCGATTCCCATTCGTCCATGGTTGACAAAGACCTCGATGGAGGATTTGTCAAGCAGGATCTGGAATTCCAGCTTTCCGTTTTCTTCCGGTTCAACTGCTATTTTGGTTCCGTTAAGATCTAACGTTTTGCGATTGACGTCGTAGCGAAGGTCGGTGCCCCCGGTTTTTTTGCCATTTCGGAGGATGAATCCGAAACTATCGGCAGATTTGATTTTGATGGAAGCCTTGATGTGGACCACATCTCCGCTTAATCCCTTCAAGAGATTGTCATTGACTCCCGGGATGACGGTTTTCTCCTTTTTCAGCAGGTGTTTGTCATACAATCCGGAGAGTCGTTCCATGGGTTTCCGGCAAAGTGCCCAGGACCCGGAAATTTTCCGAAGTGAGAGTTCTGCAGGAATGGTGAGCTGACCATTGAAAGGCATTTCGGGGTATTCTCCACCCCTCATCCAGGCCAGTTGGATCCATTTGCCAGAGATGTGGTCCCGAACGGTCTGTGCTCCAAAGAAATTCTTCCCGAACTCAAATTTGCCGGGCTTTCCATCTGGTTGAAAGAGCGCTCCATCGAATTGGCCGACTTGATAATCGCCCTCTCCGCTGGTCAATACCCACCGCTTCTGCGTGGGTTCTCCCTCGACAGCCATTTCAATCAGGTCGGGACACTCGCCGGCCCCTTCCAGATGGCTCTCGTATTTCCAGTGTATGAGGTCTTTTGAAGAATAGAAGGAGACACCTTCCTTTATCGAGGCTCCATTGTCCGGACTGCGGAAGAGGGTCATGACCCATTTGCCGCTGGCAGGATGATAAAAGACCTTCGGATCATGGGCCGATCCCCCGTTATTTTTTAGGATGGGATTGCCCTCAAACTTCACCCAGTTTCTCCCTTTGTCGGTACTCACGGCAAGATTCTGGTTGCCCTGGTTGTCTGAAAAGAAAATCAGCATGGCCTTTTCACCATTCTTCTGAAGACCGGAGACATTCATCGAATCGACCAAGGCGCATCCCGACTGGGCACGGCAGGAGGCAATGTCATGGATCTTTTCATCGGGGACAAAGGCATCTGGGAGTTGGGTCCAGTGAAGCAAATCCCCGCTCACCGCATGACCCGTGGAAAGGTGCGCATTCTTCTCCTTGATGGCAATCTTTTGATAGAACAAATGGTACTCCCCGTTGTTGTATATCAATCCGTCCGGTTCAAACATCCAATCCTTTTCCGGAGAGAAGTGAACCTGAGGCCTGTATTTCTCACTGTAAACCTTTTTATCACTTTTTGCTGCAGTTAAAAGCAGAAAAAGCAGTGTGGATACAAACAAGTATCTCATATTTCCGTAATTAAGGTAGTTCTGAAAACCCTTTCGGGAATGTTCAAAGATAAACTTTATAAGAGTACTTTGACCGGATGGTGCGGGAATTCTCACTGATAATTAAATTGTACATTTGCAGACATTTCCCATGTAGCGGGTGATCAACCCTTCGGAAACGAACATGTTTCGAAGTCTGCAGGAATCTGGAATACCCTTCTGCGTCACCTCCGTCCACAGGGAAACAGTTGTTCTCAAAAATGTGAAAAATGAAAAATCAGATAGAAATCATGGCCCCGGTGGGCTCCTATGAATCGCTCATGGCTGCCATCCAGGCAGGTGCAGGATCCGTTTATTTTGGGGTTGAACATCTGAACATGCGGGCCAGATCGGCCAATAATTTTACAATCGAGGATCTCAAGGAGATTGCCCGTCGGGCGGGTGCTGCAGGGGTAAAAAGTTACCTGACCGTCAATACCGTAGTCTTTGATGAGGAGGCTGATACCCTTCGCAAGATCCTGGCCGCGGCCAGTGAAGCCGGCATCTCGGCCGTCATCGCTTCTGATTTTGCCGTGATTCAGACCTGTCGCGAATTTGGATTGGAGGTGCACATTTCTACCCAGGTGAACATCACCAACTATGAGACGGTGAAGTTCTATGCCCAGTTTGCCGACGTAGTGGTGTTGGCCCGGGAGATGAACATAGGCCGGGTATGGGAAATCTCCAGAAAAATCAAGGAAGACAATCTGCGTGGACCGCGGGGGGAGTTGATCCGTCTGGAGATGTTCGTGCATGGGGCGCTCTGCATGGCCACCAGTGGCAAATGCTATCTTTCGCTGCATGAGATGAATTCATCCGCCAACAGGGGTTCCTGTCTGCAAAGCTGCCGCAGGGCCTATGTGGTGACCGACAAGGAGACAGGTGCTGAACTGGAAATTGACAATGAATACATCATGTCTCCCAAAGACCTGAAAACCATTCATTTTCTCAACAAGATACTGGATGCTGGTGTGACCGTCCTGAAGATTGAGGGCAGGGCGCGAAGTGCCGATTACGTGAAATGTGTCGTGGCGTGTTATCATGAAGCGGTCGAAGCCTATCAATCCGGAACCTTTACGGAAGAGAAAATCAAAGGGTGGGATGAACGGTTGGCCACCGTCTTCAACAGAGGCTTCTGGGATGGCTACTATCTTGGCCAACGCCTGGGAGAATGGAGCGGCAACTATGGTTCGCTGGCCACCAAACGGCGCATCTACCTGGGCAAAGTGACCAACTACTTCAGCAACATTCAGGTTGGTGAAATCAAACTGGAGACCGGCTCTCTCAAGCCAGGGGATGAGATTCAGATCACCGGTCCAAGCAGCGGTTTGCTGCAGACCCGTGTTGAAGAGGTTCGGGTGGAAATGGCACCTGTTGAGGAGGCTCCCAAAGGCTCCTATTGTTCCGTTGCGGTTCCTGCGAAGGTTCGCCGGTCAGACAAAGTATACAAGATGGTTGATGCCTCCCTGGTAAAACAGCAGTGACGTGGGTCCGGAACGAGGGTTGACTCCCGTGTCCGGCACCTATCAACCCTCTCTTTAAAAGGAGGTTTGCCAAGGCCGCGACATCGGAAGAGGCAGCTCGGCTTTGCCGGAATCCAATCGAGAACGCTTGGACCCTTGTTCCCCGGACAGTCGCCCACCTGCTTATCGATCCAAGAAACACCTTGCCGGTGGAGGGCTTCCGACTGATAAAAGAACAGCTCTTTCCGGATAAATGTGCGGATTTGCCGATCCGGCTTGGCTTGCTGAAAAATTTAGGTTAATTTCGGTGTTTGCTTTGCAGAGATAAACCGCAAAGATCGTTGTCAACGTTTTTCGCTGGCAGATTTTTTGTCAATTTTCAAAATTCGACTCCATGCAAAAGAGATACCTGACATCCACGGTCCTCGCAGTTGCCGTTTTCCTGATGTCCTGTAATCTTTCCGATTTCTCGACGGACAAACTGACCCCACTCAATCAGGTGAGTCCTGTGCTATATCTTCCGATTGCCTACGGTACCTTCAAATTTTCGGATTATGCCAAGATTGCGGAGACTGGAAATGCCGTGGTGAACACCGCTCAGATCGATTTCAAGCCCAATCCGATCCCATACGATATTCAAGAACTGAATTTCTCCTCTACGAAACTGGATTCACTTTACATCATCGTCAAGAGCCAGAACGAAACTCCCATGAAATACCGCTATCAGTTTTCATTTTCGGGAGAGACATTTGACTCCGGACTCCTGAAGAGTGCCTTGCTGACCCCATCAAACGATGTGCTGGAGG